>DASYPC010000479.1:0-4551 GCA_036007105.1 Burkholderiales bacterium
CCCCGCTTGGCTGGGTGCCAATTCACGTACACTAGGCGCACCAATTACGGGGGAGGAACCGACGATGAGATCGGCGCTTGGAACGACCGTGCTTTGCTTGGGTGCTGCGCTTGCGACGAGCTCGGGAGCAGCGTTTGCGCAGAAGACGCAGCTTCTCGTCTATACCGCGCTTGAGACCGACCAGCTCAAGGCCTACGAGCAGGGCTTCTACAAGGAGGTGCCGGATGTGGAAATCCGCTGGGTGCGCGACTCGACCGGCGTCATCACCGCGAAGCTGCTCGCCGAGAAGGCGAATCCGCAAGCCGACGCCGTGATGGGCGTCGCTGCATCGAGCCTCGCGCTGCTCGACCGCAACGGGATGCTCGAGCCGTATGCGCCGATCAATCTCGACTCGATCATGGCCAAGTATCGCGATTCAAAGAGCCCGCCGGCGTGGTTCGGGATGGATGTGTGGGGCGCGACCGTGTGCTTCAACACGGTGGAAGCGAAGAAGCGCAACATCCCGAAGCCCGAGACTTGGAAGGACCTGACGAAAGCCGTCTACAAGGGCCAGGTGGTGATGCCCAATCCCGCTTCGTCCGGCACCGGATTTTTCGACGTCACCGCCTGGCTCACGCTGTGGGGCGAAAAAGGCGGCTGGGAGTACATGGACCGCCTGCACGACAACATCGCGCAGTACACGCATTCCGGATCGAAGCCGTGCAACCAGGCCGCGCAAGGCGAATTCGTCGTCGGCATCTCGTTCGAGTACCGCGCCAACACCAACAAGGCGAAGGGCGCGCCGATCGATCTGGTCTTCCCCAAGGAAGGCCTTGGCTGGGACCTCGAGGCGTTCGGCATCCACAAGGGTACGAAGAAGCTTGCCGCGGCGAAGAAGCTCGCCGACTGGGCGTCGAGCAAGAACGCGATGAAGCTGTACGGCAAGAATTTCGCGATCACCGCGCAGCCGGGAGTCGCCGACCCGCTGCCGAACGTGCCCAAGGACTACGAGGAGCGCCTGGTGAAGATGGACTTCAAGAAGACCGCCGAAGCCCGCGAGCGCATCCTCGCCGAGTGGACCAAGCGCTACAACGCCAAATCCGAGCCGAGGAAATAGCGGTGTGACGCCAAGCGCCGAGCCCTTCCTGCGGCTGGAGGGAATCCGCAAGGATTTCGGCGCCTTTACCGCGCTGCGCGATATCCGGCTCGAGGTCGCGCAAGGCGAGTTTGTCTGCTTCCTCGGCCCGTCCGGATGCGGCAAGACCACGCTGTTGCGGATCATCGCCGGGCTCGAAGCGCAGAGCGCGGGCTCGATCTGGCAGGGCGGACGCGACATCTCGGCGCTGCCGCCCGCGCAACGCGACTACGGCATCGTCTTCCAGTCGTACGCGCTGTTTCCCAATCTGACCGTCTTCGACAACGTCAGCTATGGCCTCGTCAACCGGCGCACCGATCGCGCTGCGATCCAGTCGCGCGTCGCAGAATTGCTGCAGCTCGTCGGGCTGCCGGACAGCGCAGGCAAGTATCCGGCCCAGCTTTCCGGTGGACAGCAGCAGCGTATCGCGCTCGCGCGGGCGCTCGCGACTTCGCCGGGACTGCTGCTCCTCGATGAGCCGCTTTCGGCGCTCGATGCGATCGTGCGCGTGCACCTGCGCCAGGAAATCCGCTCGCTGCAGCAGCGGCTAGGGGTCACCACGATCATGGTGACGCACGACCAGGAGGAGGCGCTCTCCATGGCCGACCGGATCGTGGTGATGAATCACGGCGTGATCGACCAGGTCGGCACGCCGCTCGAGATCTACCGCGAGCCGGCGACGCCTTTCGTCGCGGACTTCGTCGGCAAGGTCAACCTGCTCGAGGGACGGGTGGAAGGGCCAGGGCGGGTGAAGGTCGGCTCGCACAGCTTCGCCGGCGCTGCGTGCAACGGCTCGGTCGGCCGCGCGGTGAAAGCGTACCTGCGGCCCGAGGACATCGTCGCCCGCCCGATCGCCGACGGAGACCCGAACGTCATCGATTCGCGCATCGACAAGATCGAGTTTCTCGGCTCCTATTGCCTGGTCCGCGTCGCCGCCGAGGGCCTCGAGCGCCTGCCGCTCACCGTGTATCTGTCCCTGAACTTCCTCGCCGAGCAGAACCTCAAGCCCGGGAGCCCGCTCAGGCTGCGCATCCTCGCCGAGCGCATGCGCGTGTTCGACGCCTGATGTCCGCCGTTCTCGAAGCCGGCGCACGCGTGCGCCTGCGGGTGCACTGGACCGATCGCACGGCGCACCTGCTGCTCGCGGGGATCGCATTAGTGCTCGCTGTCTTTCTCGCCGGCCCGCTCGCCTCGGTGCTCGCGCAGAGCGTCGAGGACTCCAGCGGTCGCTTCCTGGGCGCGGATAACTTTTTCGCCTACTTCGAGACGCCCGCGCTCGCCGAATCGCTGTGGAACAGCATCTGGGTCTCGCTGCTGGTGACCGCGGTCGTGGTTCCGGCGGCGTTCGTCTTCGCCTATGCAATCGCGCGCAGCTGCATGCCGATGAAGAGCGTGTTCCGCACGATTGCGCTGACGCCCCTGCTCGCACCGTCGCTCCTTGCAGCGATCTCGTTCATCTACTGGTTCGGCAACCAGGGCGTGCTGAAGGACTGGATGTCCGCGCTCGGCATCGCGTCGATCTACGGCGCGCCGGGGATCGTCCTCGCCGAGATCTTCGCGGTCTTCCCGCACGCGCTGATGATCCTCGTCACGGCGCTCTCGCTTGCCGATGCGCGCCTGTACGAGGCCGCGGATGCGCTCGGGACGAGCCGGCTCCGGAAGTTCTTCACGATCACGCTGCCGGGCGCGAAGTACGGCATCGCGAGCGCCGGCATGGTGAGCTTCACGCTCGTGATCACCGACTTCGGGATCCCCAAGGTGATCGGCGGCAACTTCAACGTGCTCGCCACCGACGTCTTCAAGCTGGTGATCGGCCAGCAGGACTTCCAGAAGGGCGCGGTGGTGGCGATCTTCCTGCTCGCTCCGGCGCTGCTCACGTTCGTCGTCGATCGCTTCGTGCAGACGAAGCAGACCTCGATGCTGACGGCGCGCGCCGTGCCCTACGCACCGAAGCCTTCCGCCGGGTTCGACGCGGTGATGACCGGGTATTGCGTCCTCGTCACGCTCTTCGTCTTCGCGGTGTTCGGCATGGCGCTCTATGCCTCGTTCGTGAAGTTCTGGCCCTACGACGTGTCGTTCAGCACGCGCCACTACGTGCTCGGCCTCGTCGACAACGAAGTCGGCAGCGCGTTCGTGAACAGCCTGACACTCGCGCTGTTTACCTCGCTGGCGGGAACGGCCGTCGTCTTCGCAGGGGCGTACCTGGTCGAGAAGACGCGCGGTGCCGACTGGCTGCGGCCCGCGGTGCAGCTGCTGGCGCTCATCCCGATGGCGGTGCCCGGGCTCGTACTCGGCCTCGGCTACATCTTCTTCTTCAACTCGCCGCAGAACCCGCTGAATTTCCTCTACGCGACGATGACGCTGCTGGTGCTGTGCACGATCGTGCACTTCTACACCACGGGGCATCTCACGGCGGTGACGGCGCTGAAAGCGCTCGACGCGGAGTTCGAGTCGGTCTCGGCTTCGCTCAAGGTGCCGTTCTGGAAGACCTTCTGGCGCGTCACGCTGCCCATCTGCACACCTGCGCTCGTCGACATCAGCCGCTACTTCTTCATCAACGCGATGACCACGATCTCGGCGGTCGTATTCCTATATTCTCCCGACACCAAGGTCGCGTCGATCGCGATCCTGAACCTCGACGAAGCCGGCGAGCCGGGCGCCGCGGCGGCGATGGCGGTCCTGATCGCGGCCGCCTCGCTCGTCGCGTGCATCGGCTATCTCGGTGTCGGCTGGCTGGTCGATCGCAACACCCAAGCATGGAGAAACACGAAATGACCCAGGCGAAAGACCCGTACCTCCTCACACCCGGCCCGCTCACCACGTCGCTGCGCACCAAGCAGGCGATGCTGCGCGACTGGGGGTCGTGGGACGCCGACTTCAACCAGATCACCGGTCGCATCCGCGAGCAGTTGGTGCGAATCCTGCACGGCGAAGGCACGTTCGAGTGCGTGCCGCTGCAGGGAAGCGGCACGTTCTCGGTCGAGGCGGCGATCGGCACGCTCGTACCGCGCAGCGGCCACGTGCTGGTCCCGGTGAACGGCGCCTATTGCGAGCGCATCGCGAAAATCTGCCGCTACCTCGCGAGGAAAGTCACCGTACAGAAATACGCCGACGACGCGCCGGTGCGGCCCGAGGACATCGACCGGCTGCTTGCGCAGGACCCGACGATCACGCACGTGGCGCTGGTGCATTGCGAAACGAGCGCCGGCCTTCTCAACCCGCTGCACGAGATCGCCGAAGTCGCGGCGCGTCACGGCAAGAGCCTGATCGCGGATGCGATGAGCTCCTTCGGCGCACTCGAGATCGACGCGCGCAAGACACCGCTCGACGCCGTGATCGGCGCCTCGGGCAAATGCCTCGAAGGCGTTCCGGGAATGGGGTTCGTTCTCGTTCGTCGCGCGGTGCTCGAGAAATGCGAGGGCAACGCGCATTCGCTG
>DASYPC010000480.1:0-10629 GCA_036007105.1 Burkholderiales bacterium
CGTCGATCTTCACATGCGGCGCGAGGTCGACGTCGCGATCGTCGTAGCGCAGGCGCACGTGCTGGGCGTTGCCGATCACGACGTCGAACGGCGGGCTTCCTTCGACGATCCGTTCCGTGCCGGCTGCGTTGAGCTGCGACAGCAGCACCTTGCCGTCCCGGCCGCGGACTTGCACCCACGCTTCACGATCGAATTGCAGGCCGATGCGGCGCGTACCGGGTGCGGGCGGCTCCTTCTTCTCCGGCGGCGGCGCGGCAGTTTCCGGTGTGAGGGGCTGTGGCTCCGGCGCGAGCTTCGTCGCCGCGACCGCGACCGGCGCCGTCACCTGTGCTTTCGGCTCGGCGGGCTGCACGAACGTCATCCGCTCGTTCGCCGCCCTTTCTACCTGCCACTCCCAGACCACTGCGCCGATCACGGCGATGATAACCAGCGAGAACACGGCGTACAGCAGGTTCACGCCGCGCGAGGCGTCGGTGATCGGAATCGGCTTGTTCTTGACCAGGTCTGCGAGCGAGTCGACCGTCGCGATGCGCGCCGGCCCAAGGCGCTCGAGCAGCGGCTCGGCGTCCAGATCGAGCACGCGAGCGTACGAGCGGATCATGCCGCGGGTGAACGCCGGACCCGCCAGCCGCTCGAATCGTCCGGCCTCGAGCGCCTCCAGCTGCCGCGGCATGAATTTCAGCTTGAGCGACAGGTCATCGATCGACAGGCCGAGCGAGCGCCTGCGATCGCCGAGCGCTTCGCCGACCGCGCGCGCCGAATCTGCGCGCTCCGCGGACTCGTTGCGTTGCGGCTCCATCTTCAGTCGAACTCGCCGCGCTGCAGGAGCTGGTATTCGCGCGACTGGGGATAGCGGCGGCGCAGCTGGCCGGCGAAATTCGCCTCGGCAGTGCGGTCACCGACCTTGCGCTCGATGCGCAGCGCAAGCCACAGCGATTCCGGCGACGGCTCGACGAGCTTGTTGAAGCGGTTGACGAGCTGTCGCGATTCGTCGAAGTTGCCCTGGCGGTAGCGAATCTGCCCGAGGTTCAGCAGCGAAGCCGGGTCGTCGCGATCGATCTGCAGCGCGCGCAGGAAGTATTGCTCCGCATCCTTGATCTCGTTCTTGCGCAGCGCGCAAACCCCGGCGGCGGCGAACGAACGACCCGGAGTGCTGTAGAGCGGATTGCGGACCGCCAGCAGGAAGTACTTGATCGCCTCGGTCTCGCGCTGGGTCTGGCAGAGGAACCAGCCGTAGTTGTGGTTCATGTCCGGGTCCTGCGGCGCGAGCCCGAGGCCGCGCTGGAAGCTCTGCTCGGCGAGCTGCTGCTCCTTCAGTTCCATGTACACCAGCGCGAACAGGCCGTGCGCGGGCGCGTAGGTCGGATCGGCGGTGGTCGCGATCCGCAGCTCTTCGAGCGCGACGCCCATGTTGCCGCGCTCGAAATAGAGCGAGGCCAGCTCGGTATGGATTCGGGCGCGGTTGCGCGGATCGTCCACTTTGCTTGCGATCACTCCAGGGGCGGCGGTCGGGCCCGCTGGCGTCTCCGTCGTCGTCGTCGTCGCGCAGCCTGCAGCAGCGCAGGCGAGCAGCAGCATCGTGAGCCGTTTCATGTCCTCGCCTCCCGCACCGGGATCGCAGCGCGCCGCGCCGCGACCCTGCGCGTCCGGTCCGATACCTTGCCGGCGAGCTGGCCGCACGCCGCGTCGATTGCGTCCCCGCGCGTCTTGCGAATGGTGACCGTGAGCCCCGCTCCCTGCAGGATTTCGGCGAAGCGGCGGATCGCCTCCGGGCTCGAGCGATTGAATCCGGAATCGCGGAACGGGTTGAACGGGATCAGGTTGAACTTGCAGCGCACCTTCGCTGCGATCGGCAGCAGCGCGCGCGCCTGGGCGACGGAATCGTTCACCCCTTCGAGCATCACGTATTCGAACGTGATGAAGTCGCGCGGCGCGCGCTCGAGGTAGCGGTTGCAGGCGCGGATCAGCTCGCGAATCGGGTACTTGCGGTTGATCGGGACGATGCGGTCGCGCAGCGCATCCTCCGGCGCATGCAGCGACACTGCGAGCGCCACGGGACATTCCTCGGCGAGCCGGTCCATTCCCGGAACGACGCCGGACGTGGAAACGGTGACGCGGCGACGCGAAAGGCCGTAGGCATCGTCATCGAGCACCAGCTTCAGCGCCGGGATCAGCGCGTCCAGGTTGAGCATCGGCTCGCCCATGCCCATCAGCACGACATTCGTGATCGGCCGCGCCGCGCCCTGCTTTCTGCCGAGCAGGCCGTTCGCGATCCAGAGCTGCGAAACGATCTCGGCGGTGGTCAGGTTGCGATTGAAGCCTTGCTTCCCGGTCGAGCAGAACGAGCAATCGAGCGTGCAACCGGCCTGGCTCGAGATGCAGAGCGTGCCGCGCCCGGTTTCGGGGATGTACACCGCGTCGACGGCGTTCGCCCGATCGACCTTGAGCAGCCATTTGCGCGTGCCGTCCGCACTGGTGCTGTCGCCGACGATGGCGGGCGCGCGGATCTCGGCGTCTTCTGCAAGCCGCGCGCGCAGGCTCCTCGCGATATCCGTCATTGCATCGAAATCCTTCGCGCCGCGCTGGTGGATCCAGCGCAGCACCTGCCGCGCGCGAAACGGCTTCTCGCCGATGGATGCGAACCAGCGCTCCATCGCAGTCCGATCGAGATCGAGGAGATTGACCTTCATCGCCTAGCGCGAATAGATCTCGGACGCCGGGAAAAAATACGCAATCTCGAAGCGCGCGGTCTCCGGCGCGTCCGAGCCGTGGACCGCGTTCGCGTCGATCGAGGCGGCGAAGTCGGCGCGGATCGTGCCCTTCGCCGCCTTCTTCGGATCGGTCGCGCCCATCAGGTCGCGGTTTCGCGCGATTGCACCCTCGCCTTCGAGCACCTGCAGCAGCACCGGTCCCGAGATCATGAACTCGACGAGGTCCTTGAAAAACGGCCGCTCGCGATGCACCGCATAGAAGCCTTCGGCCTCGGCGCGCGACAGATGCTTCATGCGCGCGGCGACAACCTTCAATCCGGCCGACTCGAAGCGCGCAAGAATCTGCCCGACGACGTTCTTCTTGACTGCGTCTGGCTTGATGATTGAAAGAGTGCGTTCCACGGGCATTTCAATTTCCAGGAGCGGTTACCGAGTAACCTCGAAGTATAGCACCATCGGTGGTACTTTCACATAAAAACAAAGGCTTAGAGCACCGAGGCCGGCCTATTTCCTCCACTCTGGCAGCGTCCCCTCTGAACCGGCGGCCGCGCGATAGCGAACGTCGGCGCCCAGCCCCGGTGCCCATACGAGATCGGCGCCACAGAAAAGCAGCGGCAGGCGCTCGCGCTCCCACGGGGGAACTCCGGCTTCCTGAAACAGATTCTTCAGCGTGCGTCGCGGCCGCTTTGCGTCCGGCTGCAGGCGCTCGCCGCCCGAGCGCAACCGCACCGTCATCTCTTCGTGCGCCACCTTCGCCAAGTCGATGCCGGCGCCGCGAGTCCGCCTGAATCTCAGCTCGCCGCCCAGCTGCGGCAACGCGAGCTTGCGCTCGCCCGACCACCTCACCGGCGTGAACGGCTTCTCGCGTTCGGCCTTCCTCACGATCACCTGGCTTCGATAGACGCGAAGTTCCTTTCCGTCATGTGCGATACGCACGCGCGCGCCGCTCCTCACGCCCGATAGCTGGCGCAGCATCTCGGCGAGCTTCGCCTCGCTCGGCGCACGCAGTCCGTGTTGATTGAGGAACGCCCGCAGCATGCGATTCGCATCGGCATCCGCGCGAGCGAAGTGCCGCGCCGCGCGCGCGAGGCTCTCGCGCCAGCGTGGATATCGCGCCGTGAGCAGCGGACCGATGCGACGGCGCAAATAGTTGCGGGTCAGCGTCTCGTCGAGATTCGACTCGTCCTCGATCCATTCCAGGCGGTTCGCTTTCGCATAGCGCACGATCGCTTCGCGCGGCACTTCGAGCAGCGGACGAACTAGGAGTTTTTCGCCGAGCGGCACAGACGCATGCATTCCGCTCGCTCCCGCGAGCCCTGCTCCGCGCAGCAGGTTCATGAGCACCGTTTCGGCCTGATCGTCGAGCTGATGAGCGAGCGCGATTGCGTCCGCGCGCAACGCGCGGTAGCACGCATAGCGCGCGGCGCGCGCCGCGGCTTCGAGTCCCCTGCCCTCGCGCATCACGCGGACGCGCCGAACGGCGATCGGAACGCTCCATCGCCGGCAAAGCGAACGGCAGGAGCGGCTCCACGCATCCGCGTTGGGACTCAAGCCGTGATGAACGTGGATCGCGGAGAGACGAAATCCGCACTCGGGAGCGAACTCGCGCAACAAATGCAGCAGCACGACCGAATCGATTCCGCCGGACAGGCCGACGGCGACACGCTTGCCTCGCAGATCGTGCGCGCGAAAGAACGCGCGCACGGCCGCTTCAGCGCTCGGCCGTTTCCTTGAACTTGCCATAGCTCATCAGGCGCTCGAGGCGCTCTTCGACGAGCTGCTTCGGCTTCTTTTCCTGCACCTGCCGCAGCGCCTCGACGAGCGCCTTTCTCAGCGCCGTGCCCGCAGCCTGCGGATCGCGGTGCGCGCCGCCGAGCGGCTCGTTGACGACGCGATCGATGAGGCCGAGCGTTTTCAGCCGGCTCGCCGTGATGCCGAGCGATTCTGCCGCCTCGGGCGCCTTTTCCGCGCTCTTCCACAGGATCGAAGCGCAGCCCTCGGGCGAGATCACCGAGTACGTCGCGTACTGCAGCATCATCACGATGTCGCCGACCGCGATCGCGAGCGCTCCGCCCGAGCCGCCTTCGCCGATGATCGTGACGATGACCGACGTCCTCAGCTGCGCCATCGCGAACAGGTTTCTGCCGATCGCCTCCGACTGCCCGCGCTCTTCGGCGTCGATCCCCGGATACGCGCCGGGCGTGTCGACGAAGGTGAAGACCGGCAGCGAGAATTTTTCCGCGAGCGTCATCAGGCGCAGCGCCTTGCGGTAACCCTCCGGGCGCGGCATGCCGAAATTGCGCACGATCTTTTCCTTGGTGTCGCGGCCCTTCTGATGGCCGATCACGACGCACGGCTCGCCGTCGAAGCGCGCCAGGCCGCCGACGATCGAAGCATCGTCGGCGTACACGCGATCGCCGTGCAGCTCCTCGAACCCGGAGAACAGCATCTGCACGTAATCGAGCGTATAGGGGCGCTGCGGATGGCGCGCGACCTGCGCCACCTGCCAGGGCGTGAGCTTGGCGTAGATTTCCTTGGTGAGCGCCTGGCTCTTCTTGGTCAGCCGCTCGATCTCCTCGGAGATATCGAGGGCGGAATCGTCCTGGACGTAGCGCAATTCCTCGATGCGATTCTCGAGCTCCGCGATCGGCTGCTCGAAATCGAGGAACGTGGTCTTCATGCCCGGGCGATTCTACGCCTCGGCTCAGTACTCCACCGGCACCGGGTCGAGGGAGCGCCAGAGATACCAGGTCGCCACCGAGCGCCACGGCTGCCACTGCTCCCCGAGCCGGCGCATGCGCGCCGGCGAGGCCTTGCGGCCGCGGAAGTAGCGCAGGCGAATCGCCTTCTGCAGGCCGAGGTCGTCGAGCGGCAGGACGTCCGGTCGCAGCAGGTTGAAGATCAGGAACATCTCTGCAGTCCAGCGGCCGATGCCACGCACCTGGACGAGCTCCGCGATCACCTCCTCGTCGCCCATCTGCGGCCAGCGCGCCACATGGATGGTGCCGTCGGCGAAGTGCTTCGCCAGATCCGCGATGTACTCGACCTTGCGATCGGAAAGGCCGCACGCGCGCAGGCGCGGCCGCTCCTGCGCGAGCACGTGCTCGGGCACCATCTCGGGCACGACGAGCACGAGCCGGTTCCACACGCTTTGCGCGGCCTTGACCGAGATCTGCTGGCCGACGATCGCGCGGGCCAGCGTCAGGAACGGCTCGCCGCGTCGCACCAGCGAAGTGCCTCGATGCGCGCGCATGATGTCCTGCATCACCGGATCCGCGCTCCGCAGCGCCCGCTTCGCGCGCTCCCAGTATTCGGGCTTCACGATTGCGCGGCGAGCGGCAGGTTGGTGAGCAGGTTTTGCGGCTTCAGGCGCACCACGTCGTCGTCGTCGGCCGCGACCGCCAGATAGACGGGACGGCCGGCGAGCTCGGCGCGAACCGCGTCCGCATCCGGAAAGTCCAGCCGAAACAGCGCGAGCATCCGCCGCATGCGCCCCGCCTCGACATCTTCACCGCGCCACAGATCGTTGAGGATCGCAGTCGACTCGGCATCGAGCCCGATGTGCCAGGCCCATCGATCCTCCTCGATCGCGCGGATCGGCCGCACCGAGACGGCGACCGCCTGGAAATGCGCGATCCATGCCTCGATCACCCGACCGAGCGCTTCCCCCGCAGCGTGCCCGTAGCTCAGGCTGATCACCGTGTCGTAGCGCGATTCGCGCTGCCAATAGAGAGCGGCGTTGTTGCGATCGAGGACGTCGAGATTCACGGGGCCGAGCGCGCCTTCGGCTTCCACGATCAACCGACCGATGCTGCCGAAGCGCGAGCCCGAGGCGTGCATGCCGATCGTCTCCAGGTCGGCGAGCAGCGCGTGGCCCTCGCGCAGCGTGACCTTCTGCTCGCGAAAAAAGAGCTCCGCGCAGCGCGCTTCGAGCGGGTCACCCCGGTCGGCGAGGACGTTCCGCAGGATCACGTGCGCGAGCTGGTCGACGAAGAGCGGCGGCACGTTCACGCCCTCCCCGCGGAACAGCCCCGCGTAGCAGGCCTCCACCGTTCCGGCGTCCAGCAGCCGCGCGCGAAAGCGCATCAGGACGCGATAGTTGTCGCGCGCATCGTCGTCTGCAATGGCGTCGATCTCGGCGGCCGCCACCGGCCGGCGCGGATCCTCCATCAGCGCCGCATGCAGCGCCCGCTCCGCGTCGCACGACTCTTCGACCGGGTGAATCTCCGGGCGCAGGCAGTAGGCACGCAGGAAATCATCGGTGATGCGCAGCCGTCCTGCGGGGTCGTGCTCGAGCAGGTGATAACCGCTGCTACGCCAGAAATCAGGCAGGGGCGAAGACCAGCCGCGAATGCGAGGCGACGTGCTGCCTCAGAAACTCCATCTGGTCGACGAGGATGCGCCGGTTGGTGAGGATGAGGAACTCCGCCTTGTTTGGCACATAGGGCGCATAGAGCAGCTCCATGCCCGACTCTTCGGGAAGGCGGTTGCGCTTCTGGCCGTTGCACTGCCGGCAGGCGGTGACCACGTTCATCCACGTGTCTCGCCCGCCGCGCGAAAGCGGCGTGACGTGATCGCGCGTGAGGCGGAAGAAACTGTATTCGCGGCCGCAGTAGCCGCACATGTGGCGGTCGCGCCGGAAGAGCTCGCGGTTGTTCAGCGGCGGCACGTGGTTGAAGCCTTTCGCCGCGTGCGCCTTGCCCTTGATCGCGATGATGGAGTGCGCGGTGATGCTCGAGCGCGAGCCCGTCGCGCGCGAGATTCCGCCGTAAAACGTGAAAGTCTCGTCGCCGAGCGTCCAGGCGACCAGGTTCTTGGCGTAATAGAAGCAGGCCTGCTGCCAGCTGATCCAGCGGTGCGGCACGCCGTGGCTATCGAGCGAAAGGATGAGGGGGTTCGTCACGCTGCAAGTCCCATACCAGTGGGATTCTGCCAAGTCGGATTGTGCTTTGCAATGCCCCCGCAATACACCGTGTTACGCACGCATGCTGCGAACGAGCCTCAGTTCGCAGGCAGGGGTTGCGGGTGCGGCGGAAAAGAAAAGGGCCGCGAGGCATGCTCGCGGCCCGAGATTTTCAACGTCCGGGCTTTGCCGCCTATCGATCCGAAACCGCCTCCTTGAATCCCTGTCCCGCCGAAAACGCCGGCACGGTCTTGGCTGAAATCCTGATCTCCTTGCCGTTCACAGGATTGCGTCCCGAGCGCGCCTTGCGCTTGCGCGGCAGGAACGTGCCGAACCCCACCACGGTCACGCGGTTGCCCTTCGCGACACTGTTGACGATCGAATCGAATATTGCATTCACGGCCTCGCCCGCAGCGCTCTTGGTGAGGTTGCCGGCTTTCGCCGCGGCCTCAACGAGATCCGCCTTGGTGACAACGGATGCCATGCGTTCTCCCAGTCATCCCGACCCGAGGACGTCGGGATCGTCCTTCCGTTCTCGTCCGCGGTGCTGGCGCGCCGCGCAAACGAGCGTGCATCATAGCCACACAATTCCGCGAACACAATCAGTTTGCGGATTTTTTTGACGCCGCGTAAAAAATTTTCCGCGCGCGTTGCGCAAACGCTTCACGCCGCCGGAAAAATCTTTTTGCGCCGCATCGTTGCGCGTTCTGCACTTGACAGCGGCGCTTTCTTTTGCATGCCGCCGCGATGCGTCACCGCGCCGCGAAACGCCGAGCCGACGAGCGCCGCATATTTCTCGAGCGCGCCCGACAGCGGATCGCGCTGCGGCGCGCGCCAGGCCTTGCGCCGGCGCGCGAGCTCCCGCGCTGCGACGCCGAGCGTGATCGTCCCGGCGACTGCATCGATGCGGATGCGATCGGCGTCGCGCACCAGCGCGATCGGGCCGCCCGACGCAGCCTCGGGAGAAACGTACCCGACCATCAGGCCGCGCGTCGCGCCGGAAAAGCGCCCGTCGGTGACGAGCGCGACTTTCTCGCCCATGCCCTGGCCGACGAGGAGCGCGGTGACGCCGAGCATCTCGCGCATTCCGGGGCCGCCCTTCGGACCTTCGTGGCGGATCACCAGCACGTCTCCGGCCCGGTAGGCGCGCCGCCGCACGACGTCCGCGCACGCTTCTTCGCTGTCGAACACGCGCGCCGGCCCCTCGAAGCCGAGCGATCTCAGGCCTGCGACCTTGATGAGCGCCCCGTCCGGCGCGAGGCTGCCCTTCAGGACCACGATGCCTCCGCTTTGCAACAGCGGTTGCTTGCGCACCACCGCCCCGTCCGCCCCCGGATGGCCCTTGAGCTCGTCTTCCAGCGTGGTCCCGAAGAGCGTAAGGCAATCGCCGTGCAGCGCGCCCCTGCGCAACAGCTCCTTCAGCACCGTGTAGACGCCGCCGATCTCGTGCAGGTCGCGGGCGAGAAACCGGCCGCCGGGCTGCAGGTCCGCGAGCAGCGGCGTACGGCTCGCGACCCGCGCGAAGTCGTCGAGGTCGAAACGAATGCCCGCTTCATGAGCGATGGCGGGAATGTGGAGGCCGGCGTTCGTCGAGCCGCCCGTTGCGGCGACGGCCGCGCACGCATTCTCGATCGACTTGCGGGTGACGAGCTCGCGCGGCAGCGGTCCGCCGCGCTTGAGAACCTCCATGACCGTGCGGCCCGCCTCGCGCGCCTGCCCCGATCGCTCGGGCGCGACCGCCGGCATCGTCGCGGATCCCGGCAGCGCGAGCCCGAGCGTCTCCGAGACCATCGCCATCGTATTGGCGGTGAATTGCCCGGGGCACGACCCCAGAGTCGGAAGACAGGCGCGCTCGAGCTCGTCGAGCTCCTCCCTGCTGACGGTGCCCGCGTACACCCCGCCGACCGCCTCGTAGGTGTCGAGGACCGTGACGTCCCGGCCCCGCCAGCGCCCGGGAAGCGCCGCCCCACCATACAGGAACACCGACGGCAGGTTCAGGCGCGTGATCGCCATCATCATCCCGGGCAGCGTCTTGTCGCACCCGGCGAGCGCAACCAGCGCATCGTAGGCGTGGCCACGCACCACCGCCTCCACACCGTCGGCGATCAGCTCGCGCGAGACGAGCGAGAAGCGCATGCCGGCATGATTCATCGACATCGAGTCGGCGACCGAGATCGACGCGAAGTCGAACGGCACGCCGCCGCTGTCGCGGACCGCGGTACAGGCTTCGCGGGCGAATGCCCCGAGCAGCGCGTTGCACGGCGTTACGCGCCCGTCTGTCGACGCCACGGCGACGAACGGCCGCGCCAAGTCCGCGTCGGACAGTCCGAGCGCGCGCAGGAACGCGCGATGCGGCGCGCGATCGATGCCTTCCACCGTGACCCGCGACGGCAGGATCGGGATCGTTCGCCTGCGATTCGATTGCCGCGCGCTCATCGGGAGGCACATTGTGCCAGCACCGCAGGCGCGTAGAATCCGGCGGCGTTTCACTCATCGTCCCGGAGGACTCATGACGCGCCCCTTCATGCTTCTTGCTGTACTGGCGGCCACGCTTCTTGCCGCGGGAACAGCAGGCGCGCAGAGCTACCCTGCGCGACCGGTGAAGATCATCGTTCCGTACGGTGCGGGCGGGCCCGCCGACCTCTACGCGCGATTTCTCGGCGCGAAGCTGGCAGAGACGCTCGGGCAGCCGTTCGTGGTCGAAGACCGGCCGGGCGGCGGCTCGATCGTCGGCACCGACGCAGTCGCCAAGTCGACCGCCGACGGCTACACGCTGCTGATGATGTCGAACACACACACTGTGAACGAGACGCTGATCCCGAAGAAACCGTTCGACCTGATGCGCGATTTCGCGCCGATTACCGGCGTGAACTACTCCGATCTGCTGATGGTCGTGCATCCTTCGGTCCCTGCCGGCACCTTGAAGGAATTCATCGCGCTCGCCAAAGCGAAGCCGAAAGAGCTCAACTACGCGTCCTCCGGCCCGGGCACGCCGTATCACATGGCGGGCGAGCT
>DASYPC010000481.1:0-1971 GCA_036007105.1 Burkholderiales bacterium
GCGTCGCCTCCACCAAGGCGTTCACCGCGCAGCTCGCGTCGCTGTTCGTGCTGGCGCTGGTACTCGCCAAGCAGCGCGGCAGGCTGCCGCGCGAAAAAGAGATCGAGCTGCTCGAAGCGCTGCGCCGTCTGCCGGCGTGGATCGCCAACGCGCTGCGCGTCGAGCCCGAGATGGCGGCGTGGGCGGCGAAGTTCGCGCGCTGCGAGCACGCGCTGTTCCTCGGCCGGGGCGTGCACTACCCGATCGCGATGGAAGGTGCGCTGAAGCTCAAGGAGATTTCGTATATCCACGCCGAGGCCTATGCCGCAGGAGAGTTAAAGCACGGCCCGCTCGCGCTTGTCGACCGCAACATGCCGGTGGTGGCGATCGCGCCGCGCGACCTGCTTCTAGACAAGCTCAAGTCGAACCTCCAGGAAGTGCGCGCGCGCGGCGGCGAGCTTTATGTGCTCGCCAATGGGGATACCGCGTTGAGCAACGGGGAAGGCGTGCACATCGTGCAGCTGCACGACGATCCGGGCGTGCTCTCGCCCATCGTGAGCACGGTGCCGCTGCAGCTCTTGGCTTATCACGCCGCCCTCCTGAGGGGGAACGACGTGGACAAGCCGCGTAACCTCGCTAAGTCGGTGACGGTCGAATAATCAGGCCGCGCAGCTACGCCGCAATGTTGGCGGTCTGCAGGTCCGGCTTGAAGCGATAGCCGGTACCGCGCACCGTCTCGATCAGCTTGTCGTGCCCGGTGGGCGCCAGCGCCTGGCGCAGTCTCCTTATATGTACGTCCACCGTCCGCTCTTCCACGAACACGTGCTCGCCCCACACCTCATCCAATAGGCGCGCGCGAGAGAACACGCGGCCCGGGTGCGTCATGAAGAAATGCAGCAGGCGCAGTTCCGTCGTCCAAAGGTCGATGGGCTTCTCACCCGCGGTCACCTGGTGCGCCGCCGGGTCGATGCGCAGGCCGGCGATCTCGACGACGTCGTCGGCGAGCTGCGGCGCGCGCCGGCGCATGACCGCTTTAATCCTGGCCAGTAATTCTCTGGCGGAGAAAGGCTTGGTGACATAGTCGTCCGCGCCGCTCTCGAGCGCGGTGACCTTGTCCTGCTCTTCCGCTCGCGCGGACAGCAGCACGATGGAAATGTCCTTGGTGCGCTGGTCGCCGCGCAGGCGCCGCGCGAAGGTCAGGCCTGGAATGCCCGGCAGCACCCAGTCGAGCAGCACGAGGTCGGGGCGCGACTCGCGCACCAGCGCCTCGGCCTGCGGTACGTCGCCGGCGGTCATGACGCGGTATCCCGCGCGCTGCAGGTTGGCGGCCAGCAAATCGCGGATCGCTGCTTCGTCTTCGACTACGAGGATGGAACCGCCCATTGGCGTACTCCCGGTGTGTTGTTAGGCGCTGCCATCGTAGGGGGCTGCCGAACGGCGGCATATCGCCGCCCCCTTATTTAACAGTCGTGTCACATTGGCCTAATGTCGTTGTTCACCGACAGGAACAGCGGTTGCAGCAAATCCTGACATGCGCGTGCTGGTTATCGAGGACAACGCCGACCTGCGCGACTACCTGCGCCTCGCGCTGGAGTCGCAGGGCTACGAGGTGCTCACCGCCCGGAACGGCCAGGAGGCCCTGGGCTACCTCGATGGGCACCCGGTGGATGTCGTTCTTACCGATCTCTTCATGCCGGAGATGGACGGCATCGAGACCATCGCGGCGCTGCGCAGGCAGTTTCCCGGCGTGCGGGTCATCGCTATGTCGGGCCGGCCCGGTGTGGATTATTTAGCAGTGGCGCGCGAGCTCGGCGTCGCGAATACCCTGCGCAAGCCTTTCGAGATCGACGAGCTGCTCGCCGCGCTGAAGGGCGGCCAGGGATGACCCGGCGCCCGGTCGTCTACCACATCATCGCCGCGGGACGGCGCCACGTCAGCGCCGCGTCGGGCCTGGTCATGCGCGAGGGGCGCGTCGCGGTCGAGCTCGACCCC
>DASYPC010000482.1:0-17116 GCA_036007105.1 Burkholderiales bacterium
GCGGGAGGGGTCGAGGCGCTGTTCACCGTGCTCGCGCTGCGCGACCAGGTCTCCCCGCCGACGATCAACCTGCAGAACCAGGATCCCCAGTGCGACCTCGACTACGTGGCGAATACGGCGCGCAAGATGCGCATCCGCGCCGCGCTGTCGAATTCCTTCGGGTTCGGCGGGACGAACGGCACGCTGGTGTTCGTCGGGATTTGAGCGGGGTGGCGCGATGCTGCCGCTCGACTTGCGCCCTTCCTGGCGCCTCGCGCTGTTGATCGCCGGCCTGCACGGGCTGGCAGCCGCCTGCCTGGCCCTCGCAATCCCGGGTCTCGTGGGGGCGGTGCTGGCCGCGCTGCTCGCGGCCCTTGGTGCGGCAGCCGCCTGGGACCGGGCACTGCTGCGCGGCCGGCGCTCGCCGCGCTCGCTGCGGGTCTTGAGCGATGGCAGCCTCTGCGTCGAACTCGAGGACGGCACGAGCTACCCTGTCGGGACCGGGGCGCGCACCGTGAACCGATTCCTGGTCGCCCTGCCGCTCGACGGCTTCCTGCGCCGCTCGATCCTGGTCACGGCGGATATGCTGGACCCTGGGCGCTTCCGCTTGCTGCGGCTCTGGGCGCTCTGGGGCAGGCTGCCCGGCGTAGCGCCCGCACAACTTCGCGGCTGAGCGATATCGGATTGATCACCGAACTATTTGCAGATGGCATGGTCTGTGGCACATAGGCGAAACGAGTCGGCCCGGGGCGGCGGTGTCGGGCAACCGTCCGCGGGTGCTTCGGGACAGGTCGGGTGACCGACCGCGAAATAGACCGTGAGCTGGTCGCGCGGGCACAGCGCGGCGACAAGCAGGCATTTGCGCTGTTGGTGGAGAAGTATCAGCGTAAGCTAGCGCGCCTGCTGTCCCGGCTGATTCGCGACCCGGCCGAGGTCGAGGACGTTACGCAGGAGGCGTTTATCCGGGCGTATCGCGCGCTGCCGGCGTTCCGCGGCGATAGCGCGTTCTATACGTGGCTGTACCGGATCGGCGTCAACACCGCGAAGAATCATCTCGTTGCGCTCGGACGGCGGGCACCGACCTCGAGCGACGTGGAGTCGGGGCAGGCGGAAGGATTTGATGAAGGAGAGCAGCTACGCGACATCAACACGCCGGACAGCGTGCTCCTGTCGAAAGAAATCGCCGCGACGGTGAACGGGGCGATCGAAGAGCTGCCCGAAGAGTTGCGCAGCGCGATTCAGCTGCGCGAGCTGGAGGGGATGAGTTATGAAGAGATCGCCAAGATGATGGACTGCCCGATCGGCACGGTCCGCTCGCGCATCTTCCGTGCGCGCGAGGCGATCGCCGAGCGGCTGCGGCCGCTCTTGGAAACGGGTGCGGGCAAGAGGTGGTGACATGATGACGAAAGAGAAGATTTCCGAGCTCATGGACGGCGAGCTGGAAGGATCGGACGCCGCGAGGACGCTGTCTGCGGTGCGAGACGAGGGGGAAGGACGCCAGGTATGGCGGACCTATCACCTGATCGGCGACACGCTGCGCGATACGCGGATGCTGTCGCAGCGCTTCTCCGAGCGCATGGCGGCCAGCCTTGCCGCTGAGCCCACGGTACTGGCCCCCGCGGCTGGCGCGGCAGCTGCGCAGTCCTGGCGACGCCATCTCATGCCGGTGGCGGCCGGCCTGGCCGCCGCGGGGTTCGTCGGCTCGGTAGCATTTCTGGTGCCGCTGCAGGAGCCCACGCTGGTGCCCCAACCGGTGGCGCAGGTTCCGCAAGTGCGGCCCACGCCTGCTGCGGTGGCCGCGGACCCCGTCCGCGTGCCCCTGCCGCTCGCAACCGACGACTATTTGCTCGCGCACCAGGGCTACTCGCCGCGTAACCTGCTGCAGGGCGTGGCCCCTTATGTGCGAACCGTTTCGGGACAGGCGCTGGAGGGCAGGCGTTGAGGAGCCTGGCACTTCTGCTGGCGGTCGGCTGCGGATTCGCTCAAGCGCAGAGCACGCCGGAAGCGCTCGGCCTGCTGAACAAGATCCAGAATGCGACGCAGAGGCTCTCCTACACGGGAACGTTCGTCTACCAGACCGGAAACCGTACCGAGATCTCCCGCATCTCCCGCATCGCCGATGCTTCCGGCGCAACGGAAAAGCTGGAGGTTCTCGATGGCGTTCCCCGCGAAGTGGTGCGCACGCGGGACGGCGTGCGGTGCTACCTGCCTGCCAGCCAGACGGTGAAAGTAGAGCGAGCCGGCTCGCGCTCGCAACGCGATTTTCCGGCGATCCTGCCGGACCGGCTCGCCGACCTGCCACAGCATTACGTGGCCTCCAGAGGCGAGAGCGCGCGCATCGCAGGCTTCGACTGCGTCTCGGTGCTGCTCACTCCGCGCGACGACCTGCGCCACGGCTACGTGCTTTGGGCCGATGCGAATACGGGCATGCTCTTGCGCGCGAGAACCGTCAATGAGAAGGGCGAGACGCTCGAGCAGTTCACGTTCACGCAGCTGCAGATCGGTCCGGTCGCGCGGGACAAGGTCAAGCCGAGGCATGCTGCAAGGAACTGGCGGGTCGAGGATGCGGACGCGGCGCCGGCCGATCTTTCGGAAGCCGGCTGGACCGTCAACGCCGATCTTCCGGGATTCCGCAAGATCGGCGAGGTGCGCCGCAGATTGCGCGAATCGCTGCTCGTCGGGCAGGTCGTCTATTCGGACGGTCTGGCCGCCGTATCGGTATTCATCGAGCCGCTGGCGGACCGCCGCGAGCTCACGGGCAGGGGACTGTCGAACCTCGGCGCGATCAACATCTACACTCGTGAAGTGGCCAACCACCTGGTGACAGTCGTTGGCGAGACCCCCGCGGCAAGCGTACGGCGCATCGCCGACCGCGTCGAGTTCAAGCGCCCTCAGTAGGGAGACAAGAGCATGCACCCGAGCCGTTGGTTGGTCTTGCTGGCGTTCGCGATTTCGACTCCAGCCCTCGCGCAACTGCCCGATTTCACTCGCCTGGTCGAGGAGCAGGGGGCGGCAGTCGTCAATATCAGCACTACCCAGGCGGCGCGCCGCGCGGGCGGTGCCGTGCCGCAGGTACCAGGGATCGAGGACGAAGAGGTGCTGGAGTTTTTCCGCCGCTTCATCCCGCGGCCCGGGCCCGGGCAGGGACAGCCGGGACAGGGAGGACAGGGGGCGCGCCCGGAGAGCCGCTCGCTCGGCTCCGGGTTCATCATCAGCGCCGACGGATACATCCTCACCAACGCGCACGTCGTCGAGAGTGCCGACGAGATCAACGTGCGGCTCACCGACAAGCGCGAATTCAAGGCCAAGGTCATCGGCGCCGACAAGCGCACCGACCTTGCGGTGATCCGGATCGAGGCGGCAAGCCTGCCGGTGGTCCGGTTCGGCGACCCGGCGAGGCTCAAGGTCGGCGAATGGGTCGTGGCGATCGGCTCGCCGTTCGGCTTCGACAACACGGTGACCGCGGGGATCGTCTCGGCGAAGGGCCGCTCGCTGCCGCAGGAGAATTTCGTCCCGTTCATCCAGACCGACGTCGCGATCAACCCGGGCAATTCTGGCGGGCCGCTCTTCAACATGAAAGGCGAGGTCGTCGGCATCAACTCGCAGATCTACAGCCGCACGGGCGGTTTCATGGGGCTGTCGTTCGCCATCCCGATCGACGTGGCGCTCGACGTGCAGAAGCAGCTGCGCGACAAGGGCCGCGTATCGCGCGGCCGCATGGGCGTGGTCATCCAGGAAGTGACCCGGGACATCGCGACCTCGTTCGGGCTGGATCGTGCGCGCGGCGCGCTCGTCAACTCGGTGGAGAAGGGCAGCCCCGCCGACAAGGCCGGCGTCGAGGCGGGCGACATCATCGTCAAGTTCGACGGCAAGCCGGTCGAATCCCAGAGTGACCTGCCGCGCATCGTCGGCGCGACGCGGCCCGGCGCCAAGGTGGACCTCGAAGTGCTGCGCAAAGGCAGCCCGCGCTCGCTCGCCCTCGTCGTCGGCGAGCTGCAGGAGGAGCGCATCGCGGCGCGCGATACGCCGCGCGAACGCAAGCCCGTGGAAGTCGCCGCAAACCGGCTCGGGCTGGTGGTCAACGAACTGACTGCGGAACAGAAAAAGGAACTGAAGCTCAACCATGGCCTGGTGGTGACGGAAGTCAAGCAGGACGCGCGCGCGGAAGTAAGGCGCGGTGACATCCTGCTCAGCCTCGTCCACAAGGGCAGGCACAACGAGCTCAAGTCGGTGGAGCAGTTCAACCAGCTGCTCGGCGGGCTCGACAAGAGCGCGGTGATCACGCTGCATGTCAAACGCGGCGAGACCACGGCGTTCGTCACGGTCGCGGGTCTTGCGGACAAGGGCTAGGTTCGCCGCGTTGCGGTAAAATACCGGCCCTTAAGAAAAGGGTGCCTTGCGCACCCTTTTTTCATGATGCAAAGCCGGATCCGCAACTTTTCGATCATCGCTCACATCGACCACGGCAAGTCGACGCTCGCCGACCGTTTCATCCAGCTCTGCGGCGGGCTCGCCGAGCGCGAGATGGCCGAGCAGGTGCTCGACTCGATGGACCTGGAGCGCGAGCGCGGCATCACGATCAAGGCGCAGACGGCGGCGCTTAGCTATCGGGCGCGCGACGGCCAGACCTACCTGCTGAACCTGATCGACACGCCCGGCCATGTCGACTTTTCCTACGAGGTCAGCCGCTCGCTCGCCGCGTGCGAGGGTGCGCTGCTGGTCGTCGACGCGTCGCAAGGCGTCGAAGCGCAGACCGTCGCCAACTGCTACACCGCGATCGAGCAGGGCGTCGAAGTGATCCCGGTGCTGAACAAGATCGATCTTGCGTCCGCGGATGCCGAAAAAGCGATCCAGGAGATCGAGGATGTCATCGGCATCCAGGCGAAAGAGGCGCTTCGCGTCAGCGCCAAGACCGGGGAGAACGTGCCCGAGACGCTCGAGGCCGTGATTGCCCGCATTCCCGCTCCCAGGGGCGACAGCGAAGCGTGCCTCAAGGCGCTCGTCATCGACTCCTGGTTCGACAATTACGTCGGCGTCGTGATGCTGGTGCGCATGGTCGACGGCAGGCTCACGCCGAGGGACCGGGTGCTGCTGATGAGCACCGGCGCGGAGCATATCTGCGAGCAGGTGGGCGTTTTCACGCCGAAGGCGACCCCGCGCGAGCAG
The DNA here is from genome assembly GCA_036007105.1 of Burkholderiales bacterium. Classification (GTDB taxonomy): domain Bacteria; phylum Pseudomonadota; class Gammaproteobacteria; order Burkholderiales; family SG8-39; genus 2-02-FULL-66-14. The sequence continues at coordinate 5,146 of DASYPC010000482.1, forward strand.
CTCTCGGCCGGCGAAGTCGGCTTCGTCGTCGCCGGCGTCAAGGAGCTGCGCGAGGCAAAGATCGGCGACACCATGACGAGCGCCGATCACCCGGCGGACGAACCGCTGCCTGGCTTCAAGGAGATCAAGCCGCAGGTGTTCGCGGGCCTGTACCCGGTCGAGTCCAACCAGTACGAGGGGCTGCGTGACGCGCTCGGCAAGCTGCACCTGAACGACGCGTCGTTCCACTATGAGCCCGAGACCTCGATGGCGCTCGGGTTCGGCTTCCGTTGCGGCTTCCTCGGGCTGCTGCACATGGACATCGTGCAGGAGCGCCTCGAGCGCGAGTACGGCATGCATCTCATCACCACCGCGCCATCGGTCATCTACGAGGTGCAGCTGCGCGACGGCACGCTGCAGCAGGTGTCGAATCCGGCGCGCCTTCCCGATCCTTCGAACATCGTCGAGATCCGCGAGCCGGTGATCGCGACCACGATCTTCGTTCCGCACGAGTACGTCGGACCGGTGATCACGCTCTGCACGCAGAAGCGCGGGACGCAGACCAACCTGCACTACTCGGCGCGGCACGTCGTTCTGTCCTACGACCTGCCGCTCAACGAGGTGGTGATGGATTTCTTCGACCGGTTGAAGTCGTTGACGCGCGGATACGGGTCGCTGGACTACGAGTTCAAGGAGTACCGGGCCGCGGACATGGTGCGGCTGGACGTCCTCGTGAACGGCGAGAAGGTCGATGCGCTTTCGAGCATGGTGCACCGCGCGTCCGCGCAGCACCGCGGGCGCGACCTCGTCACGCGGCTGCGCAGTATCATCCCGCGGCAGATGTTCGACGTCGCGGTGCAGGCCGCGATCGGGTCGCACATCATCGCGCGCGAGACGGTGAAGGCGTTGCGCAAGAACGTGCTCGCCAAGTGCTACGGCGGCGACATCACGCGCAAGCGCAAGCTGCTGGAAAAGCAAAAAGCGGGCAAGAAGCGCATGAAGCAGGTGGGCTCGGTGGAAATCCCGCAGGAAGCCTTCCTCGCCGTGCTGCAGACGGGGGACAAATGAACTTTGCGCTGTTCCTGCTGATCCTTCTCGTGGTCACGGGCGCGGTCTGGCTGCTCGACATCGCGGTGCTGCGCAAAGGCCGGGCGGCCGAGGCCCGGCAGCCCTGGTGGATCGAGTATTCGATCAGCTTCTTCCCAGTGATCCTGATCGTGTTCCTGCTGCGCTCGTTCCTCGTCGAGCCGTTCAAGATCCCTTCGGGATCGATGATCCCGACGCTGCTGATCGGCGATTTCATCCTGGTGAACAAGTACGCGTACGGCATCCGCGTCCCGGTGCTGAACCGCAAGCTGATCGAGATCGGGCGCCCCGCGCGCGGCGATGTGATGGTGTTCCGCTATCCGGTGGACCCGAGCCTCGACTACATCAAGCGCGTCGTCGGGGTGCCGGGCGATCGGCTGGAATATCGCGGCAGGCGCCTGTACATCAACGGCGCCGCAGTGCCGGTGCGGCGCATCGACGATTACCTGTCGAAGGAGCGCATGCAGTTCTCGCAGCGCTATGCGGAAAAGCTGAACACGGTGGAGCACGAAATCCTGGTCGAGGAGGATGCCCCGGCATTCGTGCAGCGAATGCGCTCGTTCCCGTTCCAGGATAATTGCAACTACAATACCAACGGCCTGGCGTGCACCGTGCCGCCCGACCACTACTTCGTGATGGGCGACAACCGGGACAACTCGAGCGACAGCCGCGTCTGGGGGTTCGTGCCGGACGACCACATCGTCGGGCGCGCTTTCTTCATCTGGCTCAATTTCAACGAGCTCGGGCGTTTCGGGTCCTTTAGATAAGAAGGAAAGGAGACAGTATGCGAAACCGTCAACTCGGCGTCAGCTTGATGGGACTGATCGTCGGCGCCGTCATCCTGATTTTCGTCCTCCTGCTGGGAATGAAGACTCTGCCGCCGTGGATGGAATTCTTCACCGCGAAAAAGCACATCGCCCAGATCGCCCAAGAGCAGCGCAACGGCACCGTAGGCGACGTCCGCAAGGCGTGGCAGCTCAAGACCGCCATCGAAGACGTGCCATCGGTCAACGACAAGGAGCTGGAAGTCACCAAGGAAGGAGGCGAGATCGTGATTTCCTTCGCCTACCGCAAGGAGGTCCCGCTGTTCGCGAATGTCGGCGTGTACATGGATTTTGCGGCCTCCTCGAAGGCGACGGAGAAAGCTGGTAACTAAGGCCTTGCCGAAGCTCGCGGATCTCGAGCGGCGTATCGGGCATCGCTTCGGCAACCCGGCGCTCCTCGAGCAGGCCCTTACGCACCGCAGCTCCGGCTCCCCTCACAACGAGCGACTCGAATTCCTCGGCGATGGCGTGGTCGGCTGCGTCGTCGCGGCGGAGCTCTGCGAGCGCTTCCCCGATGCGAGCGAAGGCGAGCTGTCGCGGGTGCGCGCGAGCATCGTGCGCGAGGCCGCGCTTGCCGAGTCGGCGCGCGGCATCGGCCTGTCGGCGTTCCTGCGCCTCGGCGAAGGCGAGGTCGCGAACGCGGGAGCAGAGCGCGCTTCGACCCTGGCTGATGCGCTCGAGGCGGTCTTCGGCGCGGCGTTCCTCGACGGTGGGTACGCGGCCGCCCGTGCGGTGATCTACAGCTGCCTCGGCCCGGCGCTGCAAAGCGTGAACGCGGCTTCGCCCGCCAAGGATGCCAAGACGCGCCTGCAGGAGTACCTGCAAGGCAAGCGCCGCAAGCTGCCGGCTTATCGCGTCGCCTCGACTGTTGGCGCCGCGCACAAGCAGGTGTTCGAGGTGGAATGCGTCGTGGACGAGCTCGGGCTGGCCGCGAGCGGGCGCGGCCGCTCGCGCCGCGCCGCCGAACAACGGGCGGCCGAAAGCCTGCTCAAGCTCCTCGAGCCATGAGCGATTTTCGCTGCGGCAGTATCGCGTTCGCGGGGCGTCCCAACGCCGGCAAGTCGAGCCTTCTGAATGCGCTGCTCGGCGAGAAGCTGGCGATCGTTTCGGCGAAGGCGCAGACGACCCGCCATCTGTTGACCGGGATGCTGACGACGGACGACTGTCAGTATTTGCTCCTGGATCTTCCGGGATATCAGACCCGCCATCCGGGCCTGCTCAATCGCGCACTCAATCGCCGCGCCGTCGAGGGCACGCGCGACTGCGACACGGTTGCGTTCGTGGTCGAGGCGCTGCGCTACGGGAGCCAGGATCGCACGGTGCTGGCGCGGATTCCGCGCGAGGCGCGGATCGTTGTCGCCGTCAACAAGATCGACCTGGTCAAGGATCGTTCCGAGCTGCTGCCCTTCCTGCAGCGCCTGTCGCAGGAAAGTGAATTCGCCGCGCTCGTTCCCGTCTCTGCCCGCTCCGGCGAGAATCTCCCTGAGCTGCTGCGCATGCTGCGCGAAGGGCTTCCGCAGGGCCCGGCTGCGTACCCGGTCGACCAGCTGACCGATCGGAGCGAGCGTTTCTTTGCCGCCGAGATTCTGCGCGAGAAGCTTTTCCGCAGGCTCGGCGAAGAGCTGCCGTACCGATGCGACGTAGCGCTCGAGAGCTTCAAAGAGGAAGGGAAGCTGCGCCGCATCGAGGCGACCATCTGGGTCGAGCGTGACAGCCACAAGCCGATCGTGATCGGTGCGGCGGGCGCCACCCTCAAGAAGATCGCGAGCGATGCGCGGCGCGAGATGGAGACGCGCTTCGGCGGCAAAGTCATGCTCAGCGTCTGGATCAAGGTGAAGCGCGACTGGACGAGCGACGCGAGGGCACTGCGGCAGCTCGGGTACGCATGAGGCGCCGCATGGACCAGGAGCCGGGATATGTCTTGCACAGCTATCCCTACAAGGAGACCAGCCTCATCGTGGAAGTCTTCACGCGCCGCCACGGCAGGGCGGGGCTGCTCGCGCGCGGGGCACGCCGGCCGCGCTCCGCGATTCGCGGCATGCTGCTCGCGTTTCATCCGCTCGGCCTGTCGTGGAGCGGATCGGGGGAACTGGGGACGCTGCGCAGCGTGGATTGGGCCGGCACGCATCGCGCGCCTACCGGCCTCGGTTTGATGTGCGGTTTCTATCTCAACGAGCTGCTGCTGCGCCTCGTGCCGCGCGACGATCCGCACGAGCGGCTGTTCGATGCGTACGCCGAGAGCCTGCGCCAGCTTGCCGTCCCGGGGAACGAAGCGCCGGTGCTGCGCGCGTTCGAGCGGCGGCTGCTCTGCGAACTCGGGTATGCTCCCCTGCTCGAGCACGACGCAGCAAGCGGCGCGCCGATCGAGCCGGAGCGCCGCTACGTGTATGAGCCGGATCGTGGCCCCGTGGCGGTGAGCGCAAATCACGCCGGTCCGTCCGCATTGCGCGGGCAGACGTTGCTCGACATTGCGCACGACGACTATGCGTGCGCGGACACGCGGGACGAGGCGCGACGCCTGCTTCGCGAGCTGATTTCGCAGCGGCTCGGCGGCCAGACGCTGCACACGCGCGCCGTGCTGAAGGAGCTGCAGGACCTGTGATCGAGCTGGGCGTCAACGTAGACCACGTAGCGACCGTGAGGCAGGCGCGCCGCACCTACGAGCCGGATCCGGTGTGGGCGGCAGTCGAAGCGCATCTCGGCGGCGCGGACGGCATCACCGTTCATCTGCGCGAGGACCGGCGCCATATCCAGGACGAGGATGTGCGCCGCCTGCGCGAGCTCACGCACATCAAGCTCAACCTCGAGATGGCGGCGACCGACGAGATGGTCGCCATCGCACAGCCCCTGCGACCGGAGATGGCGATGCTCGTTCCGGAAGGCCGCCACGAGATCACCACTGAGGGCGGACTCGACATCGTTTCGCAGGAGGCGCGCCTGCGCGAGCAGGTGGCAAAGCTCGCCGGCGCCGGCATCGTGGTCTCGGTGTTCATCGACGCCGAGCTTCGCCAGGTGGAGGCAGCGCAGCGCATCGGCGCATCTGTCTGCGAGATTCACACCGGCCCGTACGCGCACGCGTTCCACGCCAAGGGCCGCGATGCGGAGAGCGCGGCCGTCCTCGCCGAGCTGAAGCGCATCCGCGACGCGGGGGACGCTATCCGCGCCGCAGGCCTGCGGTTCAACGCGGGGCACGCGCTCAATTACTTCAACGTCGAGCCGATCGCGCGCCTTCCCGGCGTGCGCGAGCTGCACATCGGCCACTCGATCGTCAGCCGCTCGATCTTCGTGGGAATGCGCGAGGCCGTGCGCGAGATGAAGCGCCTGATCGTCGACGCGGCGAACGCGGCGCGGCGATGATCTACGGCGTCGGGCAGGATCTGGTGGAGATCCCGCGCATCGAGAGAGCCCTGGCGCGCTTCGGTGAGCGCTTCGCGCTGCGCATCCTGTGCGAGCCCGAGCTGGCGCGGTTTCGCGAGCACCGGCAGCCGGCGGCTTTTCTTGCCAAGCGCTTCGCCGCCAAGGAGGCCTTCACCAAGGCGCTCGGCACCGGGATCCATGCACCGGCGAACTGGCACGGCGTGTGGGTGATCAACCTGCGCTCGGGCAAGCCGCAGCTCGAGTTCACGCCCGATCTGAAAAACCTCCTCGAGCAGCGGCGGATCCGGCGCGCGCACCTTTCGCTTACGGACGAGCGCGCATTCGCAGCCGCAACGGTGATTCTCGAATGCGACGTCTGAGGCGCGCGCTCGGCCCGGTCGTCATCGACCCGGCGGGTCCGGCGCTGAACGACGACGACCGCAAGCGCCTCACGCATCCGGCTGTGGGCGGCGTGATCCTGTTCGCGCACAACTACCAGGACCCGGAACAGCTCGATGCGTTGACCGCGGAGATTTCGCACCTGCGCACGCCGGAGCTTTTCGTCTGCGTGGACCACGAAGGCGGGCGGGTACAGCGCTTCCGCGAGGGATTTACCCCGATTCCGCCGATGCGCCAGCTCGGCGTGCTGTGGGACCGCGACCGGGACCTGGGGCGCCGCGCCGCGCATGCGATCGCCTACATCGCGGGCTCCGAGCTGGCGGCACATGGCGTGGATTTCAGCTTCGCGCCGGTGCTCGATCTCGATTACGGCGGCAGCTCGGTGATCGGCGATCGCGCTCTGCACTACGACCCCAACGCGGTGGGCCTGCTCGCCGCCGAGATCGTGAAAGGCTTTGCTGCTGGCGGCATGCGCGCGGTCGGCAAGCATTTTCCGGGTCACGGCTTCGCCACGGCCGACTCCCACGTCGCCGTGCCGCATGACGAGCGCGAGATCGCCACGATCATGAAAATGGACGTCGCTCCCTACCGCGCCGCCATTGAGGCCGGTCTCGGCGGCATCATGCCGGCGCACGTCATCTTCCCGAAAGCCGACCTAGAGCCGGCAGGCTATTCGAGCTATTGGCTGCAGGAGGTGCTGCGCACGCAGCTCAAGTTCGACGGGCTGATCTTCAGCGACGACCTGTCGATGGAAGGCGCCAGTACGGCCGGTGGCATTCCGGAGCGCGCCCGGGCGGCCCTGGCCGCAGGTTGCGACATGGTGCTGCTCTGCCAGAATCCCGAGGGGCAGGAGATGCTGCTCGAATCGCTGGGTTCCATCGAAGCGAGAGTGCCAGAGCGTCTCGAGCGGATGCGACACTCAGGCGGGCGGGACCTCAGGAAGAGCATCGCGTATCGCGAGGCCCAGGCGACGCTTGCCGCCACCGCTTAATCGATCACTTCGTTGGCACGCAGCAGCAGGGCCCGCGGGATGGTGAGCCCGAGCGCCTTCGCGGTCTGCCGATTGATCGCGAGGTGAATCCGCGTCGGCTGCTCGATCGGCATGTTGTCCGGCTTGGCGCCTTTCAGGATTCTGTCCACGTAGACCGCTGCGAGGCGGTAAAGGAACGCGGTATCGGTTCCATAACTCATCAGCACCCCGGCTTTCACATGGTCGCGATACCACCCTATGGACGGCAGCCGGCGCGCGAGAGCGAGTTCTGCGAGCAGAGTCGACTGGCCGGCGTAAAACGCGTCCCCGGCAATGATCACGGCCTCAGCGCCTTGCCGCGTCATCGTCACGAAACCGCTTCTGATCTCCTCCGTGGTTCGCGCGTGTACCGGAATGAGGTGCATGCCAAGCTGCTTCGCACTGCGCTGAATGTCCTTCGGATTCTGCGGCATCTCCGCCTTGCTCGCGGGATTCATGAGCACTGCGACGCGAGACGCATCCGGCACCAACGCCTTGAGCAGCTCGAACTGCTTGGACGTGAGGTCGGTGATCTTGAGCGCCACGCCCGTCGTGTTGCCGCCAGGCCGCCCAAGGCTCTTCGCGAAGCCGCTCCCCACCGGATCGCCTACCGCCGTCATGACGATCGGAATCGTGCGCGTCGCGTGCTGCGCGGCCCGCGTCCCGGGACTCGAATGGGCGACGATGACTTCGACGTTCATCTTCACGAGCTCGGACGCAAGTTGCGGCAGGCGCTCGTACTTGCCGCCGGCGAAGCGCCACTCGATGGTCAGGTTTTTCCCTTCCACGTAACCCACCTTTCCCAACTGGTCCACGAAAGCATCGTAGTAGACGTCGGGATTCGAGGGCGTGGAGCGCGACCGGCTGGCGAGAAAGCCGATGCGCCGGATGCCGCCGTCGCGCTGGCCGTAGGAGCGGAAGGGGGCGGCGAGGGCAGCCCCCAGGATCAGAAAGAAGAGTCTTCGGTGCGTGCGCATCCCCGCGCGTCCGGGGTGCGCGGCTACGCGCGCTCCATGTAGCTGCCGTCGTTGGTGCTGACCTTGATTCGCTCGCCCTGGCTGATGAACGGCGGAACCTGGACGATGATTCCGGTGTCCATCTTCGCCTGCTTGAACATGTTGGTGGCGGTGGCGTTCCTGATTCCGGGCTCCGTCTCGACCACGGTGAGCACCACCGAAGGTGGCAGCTCGATGCCGATCGGGCGTCCGTCATAAAAATTCACCTGGACGTCGGCGTTCGGCTGCAGGTACCCCGACTGTCCCTCGAGAAAGTCGGCCGATAGCGACAGCTGCTCGTAGTTCTGCTGGTCCATGAAGACGAAGCTGTCGCCGTCCTGGTACAGGTACTGCATCTCGCGCGAGTCGACGAACGCGCGCTCGACTTTGTCCTCGGTGCGAAACCGCTGATTGGTCTTGGTGCCGACCTCGATATCCTTCATCTCGACCTGCATGAACGCGCCGCCGCGGCCGCCGACGTGAACGTGATAGCACTTGATCACGCGCCAGACGCGCTTGTTCCACTCGAGCAGATTGCCGACCCGGATCCCGACTGCCTCGACCTTCGCCATAAGAGCCTGATGCTGCCTTGAAAAGGGCGCGCATTGTACAGCAATTGCGGCACAATATCCGAGTGACCGAGGCATTCGATCCGAAGCAATTCGTCGCGGGATTGCCGAATCTGCCGGGCGTGTACCGCATGCTCGCCGCGGACGGAGCCGCGCTCTACGTCGGCAAGGCGAAAGACCTGAAGAAGCGTGTCGGCTCGTACTTCAGTCGCACCGCGCAGAGTCCGCGGATCGCGATGATGGTGTCGCAGATCGGCTCGATCGAGGTGACCGCGACGCGCTCGGCGGACGAAGCGCTGCTGCTCGAGCACAACTTCATAAAGAGCCTCACGCCGCGCTACAACATCATCTTCCGCGATGACAAGACATACCCCTATCTCGCCATCACCGGTCATGAGTTCCCGCGCATCGGCCTGCACCGTGGCGCGAGGGATCGCAAGGACCGCTACTTCGGCCCGTTTCCGCATGCGTACGCCGTGCGCGAAAGCATCAAGCTGCTGCAACGCGTGTTCAGGTTGCGTACGTGCGAGGACACGGTGTTCGCGAACCGCTCGCGCCCGTGCCTGCTGCACCAGATCCGGCGCTGCACGGCGCCGTGCACGGCGCTCATCTCGGCGGAGCAGTACGCGCAGGACGTGAAAAGCGCAGAGCTGTTTCTGGCCGGCCGCGAAGACGACGTGATCCGGCTGCTGAGCGACAAGATGAACGCCGCCTCTGCGGCGCAGCAGTACGAGGAGGCGAGCGTCTATCGCGACCAGGTGCGCACACTCTCGACGGTGCGCTCGCGCCAGTACGTGGAATCGAGCCTCGGCGTCGATGCGGACGTGGTCGGCTGCGCGATCGACAACGGGATCGCCTGCGTGAATCTCGTCATGGTACGCGGTGGCAGGCACGTCGGGGATCGCAGCTTCTTCCCGCAGAATGCGCAGCAGGCTACGGTGGAGGAGGTGCTGGCGGCCTTCCTCGAGCAGCACTATCTCGAGCAGCCGGTGCCACGTCTCGTCATAGCCGCGGCCGAGGTCGATGTCGATATCCCGAAGACACAAATCGTCGTGCCGTCGCACGGCGAGCGCCGGGTATGGGCAGACATGGCCCGCAAGAACGCGCTGCTTGCGCTCGCGCAGCGGGCGCGCGACAAGACGCTGCACGAAGAGCGCGTCATCGCGCTGCGCCAGGCACTCGGCCTGCCCGAATCCGCGCAACGCATCGAATGCTTCGATGTCAGCCACATGATGGGCGAAGCGACAGTCGCTGCGTGCGTCGTGCACGATCGCAACGCAATGCAAAAGTCGGAATACCGCCGCTACAACATCCGCGGCGTCACACCGGGGGATGACTACGGCGCGATGCGCCAGGTGTTCGCGCGGCGCTACGAGAAAGTGACGCGCGAAGGCGGCCACATTCCGGATCTGATCCTGGTCGATGGCGGCAAAGGACAGGTCGGCGCGGTGCGACTGATCCTCGCCGACCTGGGGCTGAACGACGTCTGCGTCGTCGGTGTCGCGAAGGGGCCGGAGCGCCGGCCCGGCGCCGAACAGCTGATCCTGGAATCCGGCGCGCACACGCTGCGCCTGCTGCCGGATGATCCGGCGCTGCACCTGATCCAGGAGATTCGTGACGAGGCGCACCGCTTCGCGGTGCTCGGGCATCGCGCGCGCCGCGGCAAGGCGCGCATGACCTCGTCGCTTACCGAGATCCCCGGCATCGGTGCGAAGCGCAGGCAGCGGCTGCTCGCGCATTTCGGCGGGCTGCGCGGCGTGGAGGCCGCCGCGGTCGACGACCTGGCACGCGTTGCCGGGGTCAGCCGCTCGCTTGCCGAGCGCATCTACCGGCACCTGCACGCGTGATGCCACTCACCCTGCCCAATCTCGTTACCTGGCTGCGGATCCTGCTGATCCCGCTGATCGTCGGCGTGTATTACCTGCCCGAGGACTGGCTCTCGTATACGAGCCAGAATATGGCGGCCACCGGGATCTTCATTTTCGCGGCGGTGACCGACTGGCTGGACGGGTACCTGGCGCGCACGCTCAACCAGATGTCCGCTTTCGGAGCTTTCCTCGATCCGGTGGCGGACAAGCTCGTCGTGGTCGCCGCGCTGATCGTGCTGCTCAAGCTCGGCCGGGTTGACATGGTGGTCGGGCTGATCATCATCGGCCGGGAGATCGCGATCTCGGCGCTGCGCGAATGGATGGCGCGCGTGGGGCAGTCGAAGAGCGTCGCAGTCGCGTTCATCGGCAAGGTGAAGACCGTCGGGCAGATGATCGCCATTCCGATGCTGCTCTTCGATGGGACGCTGTTCGATCTTGTCGACTGCCGATGGATGGGGACCATCCTGATCAACGTCGCTGCGGTGCTCACCGTCGTGTCGATGTTGTACTACATGCGGCAGGCGATGCCGCATGCGGCAGAGTGAGAAGGTATAATCGCCGGCCGTGCGGGAATAGCTCAGTTGGTAGAGCGTCACGTTGCCAACGTGAAGGTCGCGAGTTCGAGACTCGTTTCCCGCTCCAGAATTTCAAGGGAGGCCTCGCGGCTTCCCTTTTTTGTCGCAAGGCGGGATGGCAGAGTGGTCATGCAGCGGCCTGCAAAGCCGTGGACGCCGGTTCGATTCCGACTCCCGCCTCCAACTTGAAACCATCGACACTGTGCAAGGCGATCGGATCAAGCGAATTCGTGAAGCGACCGGCCTCAGTCAGCCGAGGTTCGCGCAGTGGCTTCGCGTATCGCTGAGCTCGCTGCAGGACTGGGAGCAAGGTCGGCACGCGCCGACGAAAGCAGCGATCCGGCTGCTCGAGATCGCCGAAGCGAGCGCGAAGAAGATCAAGCACCGGATCGGCAAATAGCACCAGACTAGGCCGCAAATTGCGCTGCCGAGCGCGGTTTCCTGCTACCGTTTGGGCCGGCCCGGGTGGCGAAACTGGTAGACGCAGGGGACTTAAAATCCCCAGGCTGAAAGGCCATACAGGTTCGAGTCCTGTCCCGGGCACCATAAAATCGTCGTCGCGAATGCTGCGCATCAATGATCAAACCGACGTCCGCTCCGCAGCCCGTATCGACAGCGATGCCCAAGGAGGACAAGGCATGGCTTACGCGTGCCGCAGAATTGCACCGACCACTCGCGCGCGCAGCGAAAATCGGCATGGGGAATGGCATGGGTTACGCCGTCTTCGGCGGCCTCAGCTTGGTGTTCGCATTCCCGGGCGGGGATATGGTCGGCCTTGCACTTGGCGCCGTCCTGCTTGGTGTCGGGCTCTACGAACGTGCCCAGTCCGCACGGCTGCTGCACGCCGAGCCCGCTGCGCCGTTGCGCCTTGCGCGCGGTGAGCTGGTGCTGCTCGGCGCGATCGTGCTCTACGGCATGCTTGGTCTGACTGTGCTGCCTTCCGCGAGCGATGTCCTGACGCAGCAACTCGGTAACACGAAGGGGTTAGGACTCGATGTCCAGAAGCTCGCCAACTCCGTCAGCACAGTCTGGTACACCTTCGTCATCGCGATTTCACTCATCTACCAAGGCGGCATGGCGCGCTATTTCCTCAGGCGGCGGGCCGACATGACCCGGTATCTCGAGATGCCGGGCTGGGCACGAGAGGTTGTGCAGTCGATGGCGAAATGAGGACCAAGGAGGCATGCTATGGAATCGATGGCTACGATCTATGTAATCGGTGTGATCTTCCTTTTCGTTCTGGGTGTATTGTGGTTTTTCCTGCCGTTCGCCGTCTTCGGAACGCAGCCGAAAATCGAAAAATTGCTCGC
>DASYPC010000483.1:0-4488 GCA_036007105.1 Burkholderiales bacterium
GCCGCCGAAAGTGCACCGGACGACTCGCCGATCTGCAGCGCAGTGGACGCGCGATTCGCGATGACGACCACCGGCGGCACCTGGTCGGGACAGGCAGCGTTCCCCACGGGCAGCGGATCGAGCCGGAACGGGCGGGCGAGCGGGGTCGTCGTGAAGGTCATGGCCAGCGCAATGGCTGCGAGCACCGCCGCGGATGGCCACCAAGCGGCGCCGGATGCGGGTGTTGCGGCGACCTCGGTGAACACGTCGCGGATCGAACGGCGCTGCAAAGCGGCCGCGAGCAATCGTCCCAGCGTGGACACCGCGACGGCGACGAACAGGCAGCGGATCGGAAACGTTGCCGCAAATACGCGCAACCCATCGGCATCGAAAATGAGCGGCGCGGAGAGCGCTTCGCCCAGCGCGATCAGCAGCAATACCTGGCAGCCCCGGCGCCGAATCAGGAGCACAAGGCATACCGCGCCCATCGCAAACAATGCGATCAGGGAGGAGTTGATCGTATCGAGGAATGGCAGCTGGAACAGCGTCGCGAGGTAGTCAGGCTCCGCCGCTGCCAGCGATCGCAAGAATGTGCCGGGCTGCTCCAGCACCTTGGCGATCGCCGTCGGCAAGATGTGGTTCATCGTTTCCACCGGCGCGGGTGTTTCGACGCCGTACAGCACGAGTGCTTCGCGCCAGTCCCGCGATCCGGTGGCGAGTCCGTACAGGACGACGGAGAAATTCGACAAGTACCCGCCGGACGGGTCGCCAAACAAGGCGAGCAACGCTCGTTGCAGCAGATATCCCGCCGCGACACACCCGGTTCCGCTGAGCAGGAACAAATACCGATTGCGCCCGTGCAAAGCCCTGCCCTGGCGGAGGATCCACAGAAGGAGCACAGGGAGCACGAGCAGGGCGCCCGCGCGCGTGAACAAGCCGATGCTGAGCGCTGCGATGCCGGCCCAGGCGTCGGGCCATGCGTCCGTCCTGACGAAGCGCACCAAAAAACCTGCCGCGAGCAGGCCCAGAAAGAGGCCGGTCGATTCCGAAGTGAACACCGAAAGCGCGTGCTGCGACGCAAACGCGAGCACCAGCGCGTAGGTGACTGCTGCCGCGAGCCAGCCGAACGTCTTTGCCACTTGCAGCGAGAAATACGCCATGCCGACACCAATGATCAGCGCGAGCAGCAGCAGCAGAACGTGCGGGTCGTAGCCGGCGAGCACCTGCAGCGTCGCCAGCAGTCCGGTGTGGCTGGGACGGTTGGTGCAGTATCCGCTGGAGTCAAACGTCACCCAGCCGAAGGGGCCGGGCATACTTCCCAGTGCAGCGAGCTGAAGACCGCAAGTCCACCACATCGCGCCGTCGGTGAGCGGAAAAAAACCACCGAGCGCAAAGGCGAGAGCCTTGCCTCCATTCCAGGAGTTGGTCACGACCCAGACGGGCGCGGCCGCAGCGGCGAAAAGCGCGATCCATCCGGCCGGCTTCATGCCCGAGCCGAATCTCTGCAGCGCAGATTAGCCGATACAAGCATCAGCGAGGTATTCTGAACGGCCCTCTTATGATTGTTGATCGGCCACAGAACCTTTTCATGAGCGACGAAAAGTCGGGCGATTTTACAGCCCGGCACGTCGCACACTGGGATGAAATCGCGCAAAAGCGAAGCAAGCCATCGCCGTTCGGCCGCGAATACTACCGGCGCCTGTTCGCGATCTACGGGCAGTTGATTCCTCCGGGTCTGCGCGTGCTTGAAATCGGATCCGGATCGGGCGACCTGCTGGCATCGCTGCGGCCGTCGGCCGGTGTCGGCGTCGATTTCTCGGCGGACATGGTCCGCTGGGCGAGCGAGCGGCACCCGGGTCTGCAATTCGTCGTTGCCGACGCGCACCAGCTGGAACGCATTGAAGATCCGTTCGACGCGATCGTTCTCTCCGATCTGCTGAACGACATCTGGGATGTCCAGGCGGTGCTCGGCGAATTGCAGAAGTTTTGCATCAGCCGCACGCGCGTCGTGCTGAACGTGTACAGCCACGTATGGGAGGCACCGCTGCGCCTTGCGGCGGCCTGCAGGCTGGCGCGGCCCAAGCTGCGGCAGAACTGGCTCACGCTCGAGGACGTCAACAACCTGCTCGTGCTCTCCGGCTTCGAAATGGTCAGCCACCGCGAGGAGATTCTCTTTCCCGTGCCGATCCCCGGGCTGCGCGCGCTGATGAACGAGTACGTCGTCAAGCTGTGGCCGTTCCGGTATCTCGCGCTTACCCACGTCGTTGTCGCAAGGCCGGCGGCGCAGTCCGCAAGTCCTGCGAAGCCGACCGTCTCCGTGGTGGTGCCGGCGCGCAACGAGGCGGGAAACATCGAGCGCATCGTCAACGAGGTCCCGGAGATGGGCGCAGGCACCGAGCTGGTATTCGTCGAGGGGCATTCGACGGACGACACGTTCGCGACGATCCAGGCTGCAATGCGGGCGCGCCCGGCCCGCAGGATCCGTCTCCATCGCCAGACTGGCACTGGAAAGGGCGACGCGGTGCGCCTCGGGTTCGACCACGCGAGTGGCGACGTTCTCATGGTGCTCGACGGCGATCTCACGGTCGACCCGGCGACGCTGCCTCGCTTCTACGAGGCCCTTCGCTCGGGGCGCGGAGAGTTCATTAACGGCGTGCGGCTCGTCTATCCGATGGAAAAGGAGGCGATGAGGCCGCTCAATTTTCTCGGCAACAAGTTTTTCAGCCTGGCTTTTTCCTGGCTGCTCGGTCAACCGATCAAGGACACGCTCTGCGGAACCAAGGTGCTGCGCCGCGAGGACTACGAAAGGATTGCCCGCAATCGCCACTATTTCGGCGACTTCGACCCGTTTGGCGACTTCGATCTTCTGTTCGGGGCGGCGAAACTCAACCTGAAAATCGTCGAGCTGCCGGTGCGGTACGGAGCGCGGCGCTACGGCACGACCAACATCCAGCGCTGGAGGCACGGCTGGCTGCTGCTGAAAATGGTGGTGTTTGCCGCGCGGCGCATCAAGTTCGTCTAGCCTGGCGTGTCACTGCAGCGTTTGCAGAAGCTGCGGAAATACCTTCGGCGTCCCGGCAGCGATGTCGCCGCTCTGCAGATAGCCTCCGTCGCCGGAGAAATCACCCACCAGGCCGCCCGCCTCCTGGATGAGCAGCGCGCCCGCAGCCATGTCCCAGGGCGAGAGGCCCATTTCCCAGAACGCATCGAGCCGCGCCGCCGCGACGTATGCGAGATCGAGCGCGGCCGCGCCCGCGCGGCGCACCCCGGCGCAGGAGCCCATCATCCGTCCGAGCTGCTTCATGTACGGCTCGAGCCGGGTGAGCTCGCGGAACGGAAAACCGGTGCCGACGAGTGCGTCTTCGAGCCGCCGGCAGCGCGACACGCGGATGCGACGCTCGTTCAGGTAGGCGCCGCGCCCCCGCGATGCGGTGAAGAGCTCGTTTTTCGCCGGGTCGTAGACGACCGCGTGCGCCGATTTCCCGGCGTGCTGCACGGCAATCGACACGCAGTACTGTGGAAATCCATGGATGAAATTGGTCGTGCCGTCGAGCGGGTCGATGATCCAGCAGTATTCCGCGTCCGCGCCTTTCGTCTCGCCCGATTCCTCGGCAAGGATCGCGTGATCGGGATAGGACTTGCGCACCACGTCGATCACCGCCTCCTCGGCGGCCCGGTCCACCTGCGTGACGAAATCATTGACCCGCTTCGCCCGCACGTCGAGAGGAACGCCGCTCACGGCCGCGCGCTCGATGATCGATCCCGCGCGGCGCGCTGCCTTGACCGCGATGTTGAGCATCGGGTGCATGGGGCGCGCATTGTATCCTGACGGTCATGCGCGAATGGCTCGAGCGAGTGCGCGTGGTGCTGTGCCGTCCCAGTCATCCGGGGAACATCGGCGCGGCGGCGCGCGCGATGAAAACGATGGGCATCGTCGATCTGCGCCTGATCGCGCCGCAGCGCTTTCCCGCGCCCGAAGCGCAATGGATGGCCGCGCACGCCGATGACGTGCTTGCTTCGGCTCGCGTGCATCCGCAGCTCGGCGACGCGCTCGTCGATTGCGTTGCTGCCTTTGCGCTGAGCGCCCGCCCGCGCGAATGGTCGCCGCAAGTGCTCGAGCCGCGTGCGGCGGCAGCGGTCGCGCTCGAGCGCGCAGCCAGCGGTCCGGTCGCGTTCGTGTTTGGCGCAGAGTCGGCAGGGCTGACGAACGAGGAGTTGTTCGCCTGCCAGTTCCTGGTGCACATCCCGACGAACCCGGGCTGCCGCTCGCTCAACCTTGCGCAGGCGGTGCAGGTGATCTGCTACGAGTTGCAGGTCGCCACCGGGGCGCAGGTGCCGAAGATGCGCGGCGAGAAGCTCGCGACCGTGGCGGATCTGGAGGGGTTGTATGCTCACCTCGAAGAGGCGGCGGGGGGGACGGGTTTTTACGATGCCAGCGCCGGCTCCAAGCTCCCCGAGCGCTGGCGGCGCCTGTTCTCGAGGGTTCCGCGCCTTGAGCGCGAGGAAGTG
>DASYPC010000484.1:0-13492 GCA_036007105.1 Burkholderiales bacterium
CGTAGTGTCGGTCTCCAGCACAGGTTTTGGGGTCGATCCGACTATACCTACCTGGAACACCCCATTTGGGACGTTCACGAACGGGATCCTCTGCACGACGTGCGGCCACGGTTCAGGTAATCCGAATCCGGGTCCGCTCAACTTTACGGTAACTGACACGGGCGGGATCAACCTAAGCAGCTTTATCCTCAGTACGCCCCCGCCGGCGGGGCAGGGGGGGTGGCTCTTCTCGGCCGACGTGTTTTCGAATGGCAAGACTGGTAACGTCGCTACGGTCACTCCGATTCCCGAGCCCGAGATCTACGCCATGCTGGTCGCAGGCCTCGGCCTGATGGGCTTCGTGGCGCGGCGGCGCCGGCAAGGCCTCGGCGGGAACCGCGTTCCTGCCTGATTGAGTCCTAGGTAGCGGACAGACGCCGCGAACAACGCGGCGTTTTTTTTGTCCACCGCCGCGTGCGTACCACGCGTCAGTAAGGCACATCGCCGGCGACGGTCGTCCGGTGCATGTGCCGGCGCACCGAGAAATCGTAGTCCGCGAGCGCGTAGTGCATCGTGCCGCGGTTGTCCCAGAAGACCATGTCGTTGACGCGCCACTGGTGGCGGTAGATGAATTCCGGCCGCGTCGAGTGGCGGAACAGAAATTCGAGGATGGGCTGGCTTTCGTCTCGCGGCATGCCGACGATCCCAGTCGTGAAGCCGGCGTTCACGTAAAGCGCTTTCTTGCCGGTCACCGGGTGCGTGCGCACCATGGGATGCTCGACGGGCGGTGTTTTCGCCCGCTGCTCGGCGGTCAGCGGCGGGCGCTCCTTGAGATGCGCGAAATACGTGTCGTATGCGTGGCTGTAGTCGTGGATTGCCTTCAATCCGCCGAGAAATGCCTGCATCACCCCTGAGAGCGATTCGTACGCGAGGACCATGTTGGCCCACATCGTGTCGCCGCCGATCTCCGGCATCTCGCGGCACAGCAGCAGCGAGCCGAGCGATGGCTTCTTCATGTACGACAGGTCCGAATGCCAGTACTGCCCGGCATAGACCGCGCCCTTGAGCTTGCCTTCTTCCCTGACGTTCGAGACGACGAAGATCTCCGGGTGGCCGGGAAGGTTGAATTCGCCGACGACGTGAGATTCGAGCGGCCCGAAGTGCCGGCTGAATGCGATATGCTGCTCCGGCGTAAGGTCTGCGCCGCGGAACAGCAGGATGCCGTGCTTTCCGAGCGCCTGGTGCAGCAAGCGCACCGTGTCGGGCGCGAGCGGGCGGGTGAGATCGAGGCCGGTGACCTCGGCACCGCAGGCCCGAGACAGCGGCCGGAGGGCCGGCTTCATGACTGGAGGCGACGCATGAGATGGCCAAGCATAGCGCTCGCAGTGTTTTTCGTGTGCGGGGCCGCGCATGCGCAGTATCCGACCAAGCCCGTGCGCATGATCGTCGCGTTTACTGCCGGAAGCGAGACCGACTATCTCGCCCGCATCGTCAGCCAGAAGCTCTCCGAGCAGTGGGGCCACCAAGTGGTGGTGGAGAACCGCCCGGGAGCGGGTGGCGTGCTCGCGAGCAGCACCGTGGCCGCGGCGCCGGCCGATGGCTATACGCTGCTTACGCACTCGATGGCGCACGCGATCGCGCCGGCCGTGCATGCCAAGCTGCCCTACGACGTGCGCGATCTTGCCGGGGTGTCGCAGATCGCCGGCGTTCCGAATGTGCTCGTGGTCGCGCCCAATCAGGGGATGACGAGCGTCGGCGAGCTCGTCACGCTTGCCCGGCAGCGACCGGGCCAGCTGACGTTCGGTTCCGCAGGTATCGGCAGCGGCATGCATATCAACGGCGAGCAATTCCGCCTCGCGGCCGACATCCAGGTGGTGCATGTCGCCTACAAGGGCGGTCCCGAAGCGCTGACGGACCTGCTGGGCGGGCGGATCTCGTTCGTATTCTCGCCAGTCGGGCTCGCGCTGCCGCTGGTCAAGGATCGCAAGCTGCTGGCGCTCGGAGTCACGCCGGCTGTGCGCTCGCCGGCGCTTCCCGATGTGCCGACGATCGCGGAAGCGGGCGTTCCCGGTTTCGAGTTCGACACGTGGTACGGAATCTTCGCGGCGGCTGCGACGCCGCGCAGCATCGTGACCCAGATTTCGGCGGACATCTCCCGCGCGCTGAGTCTTCAGGATGTCCGAGAGCGATTTGCGGTGCGCGGTGCAGTGGCCAAACCGTCGACCCCGGAAGCATTCGACAGCTTCGTGCGCGCCGAGATGGACAAGCTTGCGAAAGTCATCAAGGCGGCCGGCGTCAAGGCGAATTAGCCATGAGCACGCCCTTATGGATTCTTCTGGCCGTGGTTGTCTTCGTGGTGCTGGCCTATTTCGTGGTCATGCGCGTCTTCTTTCAGCGCAGCCGCGAGGCCGACAAGCACGTCGACTTCTCGAAAATCCGTCCCTGGAAGGACGACGAGGATTAGTCGTTCACCCACGCATTTCCTGGCTTCCGGATCAGCCGGTCCGCAGCCGCCGGGCCCCAGCTGCCCGCCGGATAGAAATGCGGCGGCGAGCGCTTTCGCAGCAATGGGGTGTACAGGCGCCATGCGGCTTCGGTTTCGTCGGCATGCACGAACAATGTCTGGTCACCCTGCAAAACCTCCAGCAGCAAGGTCTCGTAGCCGGCCGACAGGGCGCCGAATGCCTCCGCGTAGCGGAACTCCATATGTTGCGTCTGCAGCGTGAATCGCTCGCCGGGTGATTTCACTTCGAAGGAAAGATCGAACCCCTCGTCGGGCTGCAACGTGATCACCAGCGCATTGGTGCGCGCGCTGATGCGGGAAGCGCGGCCCTCGGTGGGCGGGAAGAGAGCCACCGGCGGGCTGCGGAAATGGATCGCGATCTGCGTGCGCCGCTGCGGCAGGCGCTTGCCGGTGCGCAGGTAAAACGGCACGCCTTGCCAGCGCCAGTTCTCGATCTGCAGCCGCATGGCAATGAACGTTTCGACGGCGGAGCTCGCGGCGACACGCGGCTCGTTGCGGTAGCCAGGCAATCTCTTTCCATTCAGCCTGCCCGGCGCATACTGGCCGAACACCACGTCCGCGCTGCGAATCGCCGCGACCGAGCGCAGCACCTTGATCTTTTCGAAGCGGATGCTGTCGGCTTCGAACGCGGCCGGCACTTCCATCGCGGTCAGGGTCAGCAACTGGGTGAGATGGTTCTGCGCGATGTCGCGCAGCGCACCCGTCTGCTCGTAGTAGCCGCCGCGCCCCTCGATGCCAAGCGCTTCGGCGACGGTGATCTGCACGCTCTTGATGTGATCGCGGTTCCATGCCGACTCGAACAGCGCGTTGCCGAAGCGGAACGCGAGCAGGTTCTGCACGGTTTCCTTGCCCAGGTAGTGGTCGATCCGGTACACCTGCGTCTCGTCGAAATGCCGGTGCACCAGCGCATTCAGGCGCCTTGCCGACGCCAGGTCGTGCCCGAACGGCTTTTCGATGACGAGGCGCGTCCAGCCTTTGCTTCGATGCAGGCCCGCTGCGGCCAGCGCCGCGATCGTGCCCGAAAAGGCGCCCGGCGGCAGCGCCAGATACAAGATCCGGTTGCCCTGCATCGCTCGGCCCTGCTCGATGCCGGCGATGCGTGCGGCGAGCGCCTGGTAGCCTGCGGCACTGGTTTCGTCGACCGCCTGATAATGCACGCAGGCGTCGCACCAGTTGCGGCTGCCTTGCTTCGCCAGCAATCCCGCGTCCGCCAGTGCATTGCGGGCCCACCTGCGAAACTGCGCCTCGGTCAGCTTGCGGTCCCGTGCAACCGCCAGAATCGCGTGCTTGCCGGGCAGCAGCTTGTTGTGGGCAAGATAAAACAGCGCCGGCAGCAGCTTGCGGCGCATCAGATCGCCCGTCCCGCCGAATATCACGAAGACGCAGGAACCGGATCTGCTCATCCGATTACGTCTCCTGATGTGCCTTGCAGGAGGCGCTCCTAAGCGGGCCTCAGGCCGAGAATCTGTCGCGCCTCGCTCGCAGTCGCGGGCCTGCGGCCATAGCGCTCGCAGTTATCGACGACTTTCTTCACGAGCTCCGCGTTGCTCGCCGCGAGCCGGTCGGCCTCGATCTTCAGGTTGTCCTCAAGCCCGGTGCGGACGTGCCCGCCTGCTTCCAGGCACCACTTGTTCACTTCCCACTGGAAGCGTCCGGTGCCCGCCGCGACCCAGGTCGCGCGCGGCAGGACCTCTTTCATCTCCGAGCGCAGGAAATCAAAAATCGATTTGCGCGCCGGCATCGCGTTCGTGATCCCCATCACGAACTGCACGTGCGGCGGGTCCTTGAGCAGGCCCTTCTTCACCAGGTTGGCCGCGTTATAGAGCATCGCGAGGTCGAACACTTCGACTTCGGGCTTGATGTCGTTGTCCAGCATCGCCTTGGCAAGGCCCTCGACGAAGTCCGGCGCATTCTCGTAGATCGCGGTCGGGAAGTTCACCGAGCCGGTGGCGAGCGAAGCCATGTCGGGCTTGAGGTAGAGCATTGCGCCGCGCTTCGATTGCTCGCGGCCGCGGCCGCCAGTGGAAAACTGCACGATCATTCCCGGGCAGTACTTGCGCACGCCTTCCTGCACGCGGCCGTACATCTCCGGGTCGGAGCCCGGAGACTCATCCGGATTGCGAACATGGATGTGAACCAGCGAGGCACCGGCTTCGAACGCCTGCTGCGTGGATTCGACCTGCTCCGCGGGCGTCACCGGGACTGCCGGGTTGTCCTTTTTCTTCGGCACGGCGCCGGTGATCGCAACGGTGATGATGACAGGTTCGGACATTGGAGACCGCCCAATTCTCGGAAAGTGAAGGGACCGGGGTCATTATTGCCACCATTTCCCCGGCCGTGCAATGATGCATCGCCCGCCGGTGGCGCCCATGCGAAAAGAGAGCCTGACCTACGAAGACGTGCTGCGGATCGTGGAGCTGGTCAAGTCGACCCGCTTCTCCGAGTTTCGTCTCAAGGTCGGCGAGATCGAGGTTCACCTGCGGCGCAGGAACGGCGCTTCCGGAGCGGCGAGCGGGCTGCAAGTAGCTGCCGAGAGCGCCGCGATTGCGCCGTCGCCATCCGGCGTCCCCGGGCGAACGTTCGCGCCGGATGCGCGCCTCGTCCGCTCGCCGATGGTCGGCACCTTCTATCGCGCGCCCGGGCCCGGCACCGAGCCGTTCATCGAAGTCGGGCGGCACGTCGAGCCCGACACGACCGTGTGCATCATCGAGGTGATGAAGCTGATGAACTCGATCGCGGCGGAGACCCGTGGCGTCGTGACCGAAATCCTCGTTGCGAACGGCGCCCGCGTCGAGTATGGCGAGGCGCTGATGGTGATCGGCCCGGACCCGGAGGACGGGTGAAGCGCAAGGCGAGGGCGGGATCCAAGCGCTTCGACTTCGTCGACGTGACGCTGCGCGATGCGCACCAGTGCCTGTGGTCGACGCGCATGACGACTGCGATGATGACGCCGATTCTCGGAGCGGTCGATCGGGCCGGATATGCCTACATCAACATCCTCGGCGGCGCGGTGTTCGATGTCTGCGTGCGCTACCTGCACGAGAGCCCGTGGGAGCGCGTGCGGCTGCTGTGCGAGCGCCTCGAGACGCCGTGCGATGCGCTGACGCGCGGGCAGAGCCTGTACACGTTCGAGCTTTTCCCCGACGACATCGTCGAGCTCAATTCGCAGGTATTCGCCCGGCTCGGCGTCGAGGTGCTGACCGTCTATGACGCACTGAACGACAACCGCAACATCGTCTCGTCGGTGCGCTCGGGTCACGCCGCAGGCATGAAGGTCAACACGATGATGACGTACACGCTCAGCCCGGTTCACACGGACGCGTACTACGTCGAGCGCACGCGGGAGCTGGTGCGGCTCAAGGCGGACTTCATCTCGATCAAGGACCCGACCGGCCTGCTGACTCCGGAGCGCGGGCGCACGCTTTTTCCGGCAGT
The DNA here is from genome assembly GCA_036007105.1 of Burkholderiales bacterium. Lineage (GTDB taxonomy): Bacteria > Pseudomonadota > Gammaproteobacteria > Burkholderiales > SG8-39 > 2-02-FULL-66-14. The sequence goes on from DASYPC010000484.1 coordinate 5,939, forward strand.
GGTGAAGGCGGCGGGCGGCGTGCCGCTGAAGCTGCATTCGCACTGCCAGTCGGGGCTTGCCCCCGAGGTGTACGAGATCGCGATCCAGAGCGGCTTTCGCTACGGCTATACCGCGAGCGAGCCGCTTGCCAACGGCGCGTCGCTGCCCGCAACCGAGGACATCGGCGCGCGCGCGCGCAGGCTCGGCTTCCGCACTTCGCTCGATGCCGCGGCGCTGAAGGAGATTGCCGGCTATTTCACCTGCGTCGCCGAGCGCGAGGGCAAGCCGCTAGGCCGGGTTGCGGCCTACGACCCGGCGCTCTACGAGCACCAGATTCCCGGCGGCATGATCTCGAATCTACGCAGCCAGCTGCAGGCGATGAACATGGAGCATCGCCTGCCCGAGATCCTCGAGGAGGTTCCGCGCGTGCGCCGCGACCTCGGGTACCCGATCGTCGTCAGCCCGTTCGCGCAGTACGTCGTCACGCAGGCGACGCTGAACGTGGTGCAGGGCGAGCGCTACAAGACGATCCCGGACGAGATCCGCAAGTACGCGATGGGCTACTACGGGCGGCTCGCCGCGCAGCCGTCGGACGAATTTCTCGAGCGCGCCGGCATCCAGCCCGGCGATGCCGTGACCGAGCGGCCGGGCGAGCACATCGAGCCGTGGATTCCACGGCTGCGCAAGGAGCTCGGCGCGTCCGTACCCGACGAAGACCTGCTGCTTGCCGCGTTCTACGACAAGCCGCTGCTCGAGCCGCTGCGCAAACGCGCTCCGCAGTACGAGTTCCGCACTACGCCGCTCCACGAGCTGATCCGCTACTTCGGCTCGCGCGACGACATCGAATACGCGCATGTGCGCTTTGCGGGCACCGAGATGACGTTCTCGGCCTAGGGCGCAATCCAGTGGAGATCCGTCTCGACCAGAAAGTCGCGCTCGTCACCGGCGCGGCGCGCGGCGTCGGTGCGCAGATTGCGGCCCGGCTCGCCGAGCAAGGCGCGACCGTATATGCCGCGGACATCAGCGAGGGCGCCGCATTGCGGATGGACGTGCGGGACCGAGGCGCGGTGCGCGCCGGCATCGAACGGATCGTGCGGGACCACGGCGGTCTCGACATCCTCGTCAACAACGCAGGACTGCTCGCCGCGGGTCCGTCCGAGCAGACCAGCGGCGAAGAGTGGGACCGGCTCGTCGCGGTGAATCTCACGGGCGTGTTCAACTGCGTGCAGGCCGCGTTCCCGGCGATGCGTGCACGCCCGGGCTCGTCGATCCTCAATATCGCCTCGGTTTCGGCGGAGAAGGGCGGCGGCGCGATCGGCAACGTCTGGTACGGCGCGACCAAGGCCGGTGTGGTCGCGATGACGAAAGGCCTGGGCCGCGATCTTGCGCCGTTCGGGATCCGCGTGAACGCGATCTCGCCCGCGGTGCTGGAGACCGACATGGTGCGCGACCGGCTGACCCCGGAGATGCGGCAGCGGCTGCTCGCGCGGTTTCCGCTCGGCAGATTCGCGGCGCTCGACGACGTCGCACTGCTCGCGGTTTTCCTCGCGTCCGACGCCGCTTCGTTCATCACCGGAGAAACCATCGCGGTTGACGGCGGTTTCTTGCGTACCTGAGGATGCCGGCAGAAGGGGCGACGCTCGCGATCGCAGGCGTCGTCGCTCTCATTGCGGGGGTGATCCGCGGTATCACCGGCTTCGGCGGCGCGATGGTGATGGCGCCGCCGCTCGCACTGCTGCTCGGGCCGCGAATCGCGGTTCCGGTTACGTTGCTGCTCGAGGGGATCGCCGCGATGCCGATGCTGTGGCAGACGCGTGCGCTGGTGCGCGGGCGCGTGATCGGCCCGATTCTCGCCGCTGCATGCGTCACGCTTCCTTTGGGCGGCTACATCCTGGTCATGGCGGACGCGCTCACGCTGCGCCGCGCGATCGCCGCGGCAGTGATCGTGTGCGCGCTGCTGCTGTTGAGCGGCTGGCGCCACAAGGGCCCGCACCGCCTCGGCACGTCGATCGGGCTGGGGGGATTGAGCGGCGTGATGACCGGGGCGACGAGCGTCGGCGCACCTCCCGTGATCCTCTACCTGCTCTCGGGTTCCGATCCCACCGCAGCGACGCGGGCCAACCTGACCTTCTACCTCGTCGGCCTCTCGCTCGCCGGGCTGGTGATGCTCTGGACGCGCGACGTGCTCGATCTGCGAAGCGCCTGGATCGCGCTCGTCTTCACGCCCGGCTACTACTGCGGCCTGATTGCCGGCACGCGTCTTTTCTCGCGATTCAACGATGCGCGCTTCAGGCAGTTCACGCTGCTGCTGCTGGTGACCGTCTCGATCGGGATCCTTTTGGCGTAGCTAAAATAGGGACGGACCCCCTTTTGGGTTGAACAGCGGATGATCGCCCTTCGCGCATTGCTCGCCGCAACGATTGCGCTCTGCGCCGCAACCGCGGCGGCGCAGGAGACGTTGACGCTGCGCCTCGGCGGCAAGGACGTGGCGATGTCGAGCGAGCTGCGAACGAAGCTGGGACGACTCGCGCGCGAGCTGCTAAGGCGCTGCGGCCCGAACACGCTGCAGCACCCGGGCAACTTCGGGCTCGCCGCGGCCGGCGTGGAGCAGCGCTGGAAGCGCATGCTCGACGAGTCGCGCCTGCGGATCGTGTTCGCCGAGCCGTTCGTCAGCCAATCGCACCTCGGCGGCACGCTCGGGGTCTCAGAAGCGCTCGTCGGGCTGGAGCATTCCGGCCTGTTCGTTGGCCCGAACTACACGCGCCATGGCATGGCGTTCGCCGAGCACCTGCAGTGCGAGTACCTGCCGGCGCTCGAGCTCGCGTGCCTGCCGGAGCTCGCGCCGCACCTGCCGGCGAGCTACCGCGAAACGTGCGCCAAGCTCGAGCGCGGAGCCGACGGCCGAATCGTCATGCCGCCGCCCGATATCGCGCCTTCGTGCAGCTAGTGCGCGGCGCTGAATCACGGCCTTTATCGCCGGATCAGCTTTTTCGCCGGGCCGGTGCGGCGGGCCCCGTGCTAGGGTAACGGCGCTCCCAGGGAGATCGTCCATGTCCGGTCTTGTTTCGCCGCACGGCGGCCGCGGTCTGAAAGCGCTGCAGGTGCAAGACAAGCGCGCCGCGGAAGAGCGGCGGCGCGCCGAGACACTGCCGAAGATTCGTGTTTCGTCGCGCGAGCGCGGGGACCTGATCATGCTCGGCATCGGCGGCTTCACCCCGCTCGACGGGTTCATGACGCAGGCGGACTGGAAAGGCACCTGCGACGAGATGCGGCTCGCCGATGGTCTTTTCTGGCCGATCCCGATCACGCTCTCGACCAACCGGCAGGCGGCCGGCTCGCTCGGGGCCGGCGCCGAGATCGCGCTCGCCGACCCGGACGACGGCTCGATCCTCGCGCTGATGCGGATTACCGAGAAGTACGAGATCGACCGGGCGCACGAATGCAAAGCGGTGTTCAAGACCACCGATGCGGAGCACCCGGGTGTGGCAATGGTCATGCAGCAGGGCGAGGTGAACCTGGCCGGCCCGGTGCAGGTGCTCTCCGACGGCGGGTTCCGCTCGCACTATGGCTCGCTCTTCATGACCCCGGCGCAGACGCGCGAGAAGTTCGCCGCGCTCGGCTGGTCGAAAGTCGCCGCGTTCCAGACGCGCAACCCGATGCACCGCTCGCACGAGTACCTGGTCAAAGTGGCGATCGAGGTCTGCGACGGCGTGCTGGTGCATTCGCTGCTCGGCAACCTCAAGGCGGGCGACATCCCGGCCGATGTGCGGACGAAAGCGATCGGCGTGCTGATCGAAAAATACTTCCGCGCGGAGACCGTTGTGCAGTCGGGCTATCCGCTCGACATGCGCTACGCAGGGCCGCGCGAAGCGCTGCTGCACGCGTTGTTTCGACAGAATTACGGCTGCTCGCACCTCCTCGTCGGGCGCGATCACGCCGGCGTCGGCAGCTACTACGGGCCGTTCGACGCGCACAAGATCTTCGACGAGATCCCGCGCGGCGCGCTCGAGACGCAGCCCCTGAAGATCGACTGGACGTTCTGGTGCTACCGGTGCGGCGGAATGGCCTCCGGGCGCACCTGCCCGCATGCCGACGAGCACCGCCTGCTCGTTTCAGGGACGAAGCTGCGCAAATGGCTTTCGGAGGGAAGCGAGGTGCCCGCGGAATTCTCGCGCCCAGAAGTGCTCGAGATCCTGCGCGAGTATTACGCCGGCCTCGAGCAGCACGAAAAGGTCGAGGTCAAGCTTACCGGCCATTCCGCGCGCTAGCGGCGCGCCGCTCACGCGTGATGCGCGAGCGCCTCCAGCCCGCCCGAGCGCGTGATGACGACGCTGTGCCCGCGGCCGGCGATCAGGCCGCGCTTGCGCAGGTCCTGCAGCGTCGCGTTGGTGAACTGGCGCGAGACACCGGCGATCGAAGCCAGGTCGTCATTCGTCAGCTTGAGGTCGATCAGCACGCCGTCTTCACCCGGAACGCCGAAGCGCTCCGAGAGCGCGATCAGCACGCCGCAGATGCGCTCGAACGCCGATTGCGTCTCGAGCGTCACCGCGAGCAGCGAGACCCAGCGCAGCCGCACCGACATCGCGCGGATCATCGCCTGCGCAAGCTCCGGGAAACGCCGCACCAGGTCGTTGAAGCGCTCGAACGGCAGCGCGTAGATCACGCACGGCTCCAGGCACCGCACCGTCATGTGCCGCGTGGTCGAGCCGCCCATGTCGCCGGCGCCCAGCAGGTCGCCCGCGCACCAGAACCCGGTCGTGCCCGTCTTGCCGTTGCGGCTCTGGTAGGAGGACATCGCCTTGCCCGAGAACAGGAACGCGACGCAGTCGGCAGGCTCGCCCTGCGACCAGACGGTCTTGCCCTTGGCGATGTGGCGGCGCACGCACTGCTCGAGCACCGCCTGGCGGTACGGCTGCGGAATCGAGCCGAGCACGTCGAGATGGCCGTCCGGGCGCGCGTCCGCCTTCTTCAGCATGCGCGCGATTATAGGCGGCTTGATCCACGTCAAAGTCGCCGCGCGTCCCGGTGGTCGAATCGCGGCATGGATCGCAAGCCACAGAGCACCACTGAATTTCGCGATGCCTGCCTGGCGCACCGCGCGGGCGCGTGCGCGGCTGCGCCCTGTCTCGAATGCGGCCCCGTGCATCAGGCACTCCGGGTCGCGAGCGTCTTGCTGCCGCGCTGGCCGCGCCCGCTGCCGCGGCCTCCCGGCGCTCAGTAAACGACGTAATAGAGGCCGATCGCGAGCAGCACGACGGCGACGAAGGTCTTGAGCGCCTTCTCGTTCAGGTAGCGGTTGAGCGCGGGGCCGAGGAACGATCCGACGAGAATTCCGGGCACTTCCACCGCGATCAGTTTCCAGTCCATCCCGACATCGAGCGCGAGGTAGGTGAGCACGCTCACGGTGAGAGGAATCATCAGCGCCACCAGCCCGGTGCCTACTACGAGGAACATGGGAAAGAGCAGCACGCTCGCCATGAACGGCGTCACGAGAAACCCGCCGCCTACGCCCATCGCCGAGCCGACGAACGAGATCGCGAAGCCGCCGAGCGCCGCCGCCCAGGGATTGAACTCGAGCTCGTGCCCGCCGAAGCGCACGCGTGCCTTGCGCCAGCCGAAGCTCACCGTGCGCGGGTGGCTGCCGTCCGGCGCCGGCTGCTTGCGCGGCGTCTTGAACCAGCCTTCGTAGAGCACGCGCGCAGCGACCAGCGCCACCAGCAGGCCGAACACAGTCCTATATATCGCCAGGTCCGAGAGATAAGTCTTGGAGAACCACGAGCCGGCAGCGGCGCCGAAAGGCGCGCCGATGCCGAACGAAAGCGCGAGGCTCCAGACCAGCCGCTTCTGGCGGTGGTAGAGCGGCACCGACACGAGCCGGCTCGTGAACTCGAGGATCTGGTTCGCCACCTTGATCATGTTGGGGTCGGTGACCCCGAGGATCGAGATGTGGCCGATGCCCGCGAGGATCCCGCCGCCTCCGGCGCCCGCGGACATGAAGAATCCGGCGAGCACGCACCAGGCGAACGCGAGCGTCAGGTTGGCGCCGGCTTCCATCGGCGCCACAGGTCGCGCAGCTCCGGCCAGAGCGCCCACAGCACGAAGCCGGTCGCGAGCGCGAGCAGGAACGCGCTCTTCGGCCGCGTGAAGAACACGGTCCAGTCGTCCGCGTAGTTCGCCATCGAGGTCATGAAATAGCCCTCGGCAAGCGGCCCGAGGATCACGCCTAGCACCAGCGGGGCCGCCGGGAAGCCCAAGCGCCGCATGTAGAAGCCGAGCACTCCGAATACCAAGCACAGATAGACGTCGGCAATGTTGTTGCGCACGCCGAACGCGCCGATCACGCTGAGGATCGCGATGAACGCGCAGATGATCGCGGGGTCGGCCCGCATCAGGGCGCCGAAGAAGCGCGTGACGCCGACCGAGACGATCACCATGAACACGTTCGCGAGCGTGAAGCTCGCGAAGATCGCGTACAGCATGTCGGGGTTCTTCGTGTAGAGCGCCGGCCCGGGCTGCACGCCGTGCAGCGTCAACGCAGCGAGCATGATGGCGGCGCCCGCGCTCCCCGGGATCCCGAGCGTGAGCAGCGGGATCAGCGCGGTGCCGGTGGTGGCGTTCTTCGAGGCCTCGGGCGCCGCGAGCCCGTCCTCGACGCCGGTGCCGAACTCGTCGCGGCGCTTGTTGACCTGCCGCTCGATGCCATAGGCGACCAACGCTCCTACCGCGGCGCCTGCGCCTGGGATCACACCGATGACGCTGCCGATGCCGGTGCCGCGCCCGATCGAGCCACGCAGCGCCCACAGGTCGCGCAGGTTGAGGATGCCCATGCGCGCTTTTTCCTTGACGCCGAAGTCGGGCCGTATTCGGAGCGACGCGTATTCGAGCACCTCTCCGAGTGCGAACAGGCCGATCATCACGACGGTGAACTCGATGCCGTTCGACAGCAGGTCGAAGCCGAAGGTAAGTCGGGCGACGCCGTACAGCGGATCGCTCCCGATCGCGCCGATCGCGACGCCGAAGAAGAGCGACATCAAGGACATGAGGAGCTGCCCTTTGGCGATCGCGAGGACGCTGACCAGCCCGAGCAGCGTGGCGGCGAAGAATTCCGGCTGGTCGAACGTCAGCGCGAAGCGCGCGAACGGGGGCGATGCGAACGCGAGCAGGAACGCGCTGAAGAGGCCGCCGACCGCGCTCGCGGTGATTGCGATCGAGAGCGCGCGGTGCGGGCCGTCGCGGCGCGAGATCGGATAGCCATCCCAGCAGCTTGGCACCGAATCGGGGTCGCCCGGGATGTTGAGCAGCAGCGACGAGATCGAGCCGCCGAACACGCCGCCGACATAGATTCCGCCGAGGAACATCATCGCGACGAGCGGCGACATCATGTACGTGAACGGGAGCGCGATCGCCATCGCGTTGACGAACGAGATGCCGGGGAGGGCGCCCGCGATCACGCCGATGAAGACGCCGATCACCATGACGGCGAGATGCAGCGGCTGCAGCGCCACGACGAGGCCCTGCGCGAATGCGACGAGCGCGTCCATCCGTCAGTAGATGCCGAGCAGCCGGTAGAGCGC
>DASYPC010000485.1:0-4364 GCA_036007105.1 Burkholderiales bacterium
CCAGCCTCCGCGAACACCGATCCCATCATCAAGCAGAAGGCGGACCAGAAGATCGACGGCGAACTGCGCGGCTACTACGCCCTGATCCTCGAGGACGTCAAGACGCTGTGCACCCAGTACGGAGCGAACGTCCCGGTGCTGCTGCATCCCTATGACCACCCGATACCCGACGGGCGCTGGGTTTGGGGTGGATCCGCGAATCCGTGGTCATGGCTCTATCCATACATCACCACCGACAAGGGGTATGACCTGGCGGTCGGGAAGCAGATCATGCGGGACATCATCGACAAGTTTCACGCCATGCAGAAAAGCCTCGCAGCGCAGTACCCGAATGTCACCGTCGTCGGCACTCCCGGCACTTTGGGCGCATTTCCTGATTACAAGGAATACTGGGAGAACGAGCTGCACCCGCGCCCAGAGGGCGTCGTGCAGATCGGCAAGAAATTCGCTGATGTGCTGAACGACTTGTAAACGCCTACTGCACCTCGCGGACGCGCCGGGCCTGCTGAAGATACCAGGGCATGTTCATTGCCTCGAACGCCGCGCAGGCTGCATCGAGCAGCGCTTCCGCCTCTCTGCGCCGCCCGCGCTCGATTTCAATTTGCGCCCGGGTTAGCCCCGTCTTCGCGCGCTCGTGCGGTGAACCGCGCGCGTCAGCCGAGCGCAGCGCCTGCCCGAGGTAGTGCTCGGCGCGTGCGAAGTCCTGGTTTTTCGCCGCAGCGCGCGCGAGCGCGCGGCAGCCCATGGCCTCGCCGATGCGGTCGCGCTGACGCGCCCGCATAAACAGCCGCGCGGCATGGCGGCGGGCCTCGTCCATGCGCCCGAGATCCACCGCGCCGTCAATCAGCCAGCCGTAGTTGAGCGAAGTAAGGAAGGCACCGTTGCGGTCCTCGATCCACGAGGTCGCATCGCGGACGACCTGCAGAGATTCGGGGCGTCTCGCGAGGATCCAGCTCGAGTAGCCCGACAGCGCGCGCGTCATCGCGAGCAGCTGCCGGCTACGCACCTGCTCGGCGATGCGCGCGCCCTCGTCCGCTACGCGCAGCGCCTCCTCCCATCGACCCTGCCACATGTAGACAGCGGCGATCCAGCCCCGCACCGAACTGGCCACCTGATGCGGCGACCCACCCAGCAGCGACAGGGCCTCCTGAAAGCATTCTTCGGCTTGCCCAAATAGGCCTTGGTCCCCGAGCAGACAGCCCTTGCAGGCCAGCGCGTAGGCCGATCCGACCGCCACGCGACTGCCCGGCTTGCTCTGCTTACGCTTGCTGTCGATGGCGGTATCAAGCAGCCCGAGCGCGCGGTCGTACTCGGCCGCCGACGTTAGGACCTGGCCGAGCGTGGCACGCACCTGCGCCGCCAGGCGCTCATCGCCGATGCGCTCGGACAGTTCGAGCGAGGCCTCGCAATGCAGGGTGGCGTCACGCGCCAGCCCCTTGGCGTAGCAGATATACCCCAGCCAGTACTCTGCGCGAGCGATGGCCTCGAGATCGCCGCTTTGCCGCGCCAGGAACACGCCACGCTCGAACAGGGCGACGCCATCGGCAAGCCCGAGCGGATCGAACACGCAAGCCATGCCGAGCTTTTGCGCGATCGCGCACCAGCGCAGCAGATCCTCACGCGGCAGCGGTGCGAGCTCGTCGAGCGCAGCAAGCGCCGCCGAGTACTGCGCCCGTGCACGATCCAGCGCTGACGCGGCCAGGGCTTTGTCGCCGGCCAGCTCCGCGTAGCGCGCCGCGTCCGCCGGCGCGTCCGCGGCAGCGTAGTGATAGGCAAGCGCTTCGTACCCCTCCTCCGCTGGCGCGTCGGCGTAGTGTTCGCCAAGGGCCACCGCAACCGCAAGGTGCATCGCCTTGCGTCTTTGCAGCCCGACCGAGCCGTAGACGACATCGCGCGTGATGCCGTGCTTGAAGCGCATCGTGCCCGCCTGCGCGGACGGAAACAGGAAGTCTTGTTCCGTCAATGCGCGCACCAAGGGGTCGTCCGGGCCGTGGCCGGTGATCCGCTCCAGCAGCCACGCCGGAAACACGTTGCCGATGACGGCCGCGGCGCGCACGATCTCGGCCTGCGCCGGCGGCAGCCGGGCGACACGCGATTCGATCAGGCCGTTGAGCCAGGCCGCTCCGGCGAGCCGGCGCTCCAGCGGCCTTCGATCCACGTCGGCGGCCGCGGAATGGCACAGCTCCTCGATGAACAGCGGATTGCCGCCCGCGTAGCGGTGAATCTCGGCGACGATGAACGGATCGACGCCCGGCAGCAGATGCTCGACGCACCGTCCGGCCTCCTGCAGTTCGAGCGGCGTGAGCTCGATCGTGGGGATGGATGGGCCCGCAATGGCTTCGCTGCCCGAGCGCGACCCTAACAGGGCGAAGACTGGGCGGCGCAGGTTGCGGATCGCGTCGAGCACCTGTTGGCTCGCATCGTCGGCCCATTGCAGGTCGTCCACGACCAGCAGCAAAGGCCGGTTCGCAGCGAGCGCCTCGAACAGGCTGCACAAGGCCGCAATCGTTTCGCTGGTGGCCGGTTGCCGCGGCCCGCTGCCCGGGGGGCCGAGCCAAATCGCCTGCATGAGTGCCGCGCGGGCGGCATCACCGATCTCCGGCAGGGCCGCGAGCGCGCGCTCCGCGGCTGCAGTGGCTTCCGTCGCGTTCATGCCGGGTTCAAGGCGGCAAACCGTTCTCAGCATCTGCAGGAACGGCTGCAGCGGCTCCGCGCCGAGAGGGCCCTCGCAATAGCCTCGCAGCACGGCGAATTGCGTCGCCATCGCGTCTTGCACCACCTCCTCGATCAAGCGCGTCTTGCCCAATCCCGGGCCGCCGGCGACGATCACGCACTCCGGCGATCCGGCGGAGACCTTGCGGATTTGGTCGCGAAGCGCGCGCAACTCCGCATCCCGACCGACGAACGGGGTCAGTCCGCGCATCGACCTCGCCTGAAACCGGCTTTGCACCGACGCGCGCCCGAATATGCGGTACACCGGCACCGGCATATCCCGTCCCTTCAGATTTACGAGACGGCGCTCACTGGTGGCAAAAAAATGCGCATCGGGCCCCAACGTCTCTTCGCTGACGTAGATTTCGCCGCGCTGGGCGAGGCCCGACAACCTCGCGACGGTGTTCGATACGTCGCCCCCAACGGCGAACCGGCCCTGCTCGGCGTCGCCGACGGCAAGGTAAACCAGCCCGCCATGGATTCCTGAGTGCAGTGCCAGCGGCGCGGTGGATAGCGCCAACCCGCTCACGGCGATCCTGCTCACCGCGACGTGCAGTTCCAGCGCGGCTTCGGTCGCGCGGCGGGCGTCGTCTTCCTCGGCTTTCGGGTAACCGAAAATCGCCAGAACCCCGTCACCCTGGATACTCGCGATACGCCCCTGGTACCTGGGGATGATCTCGTGGCACCGCTCGCGAAACGCCCCCAGCAACTCGGCGTAGTGCTCTGGATCCATCGTCTCGGCAAGCTGCGTCGAACCCGACAGATCCGAGAACAAGAGCGTCAGATACCTGCGCCGACCCGAGGAGTCGTCGCCGACGTGATCGCGACTTGCTGCAGTCATGTATGGGACCGGTGTACTGAGCTGATGTGCGAGCGGTGGAGGCTCCGGATTCAGCGACGTCATCATTCTGCCTCATCCCGTTCTCGCGTGCAGCACCCCCTCGCGCAATTCGAACTGCCTCCGCGCTCGCGCAGCGAGCGATGCGTCGTGCGTAACCAGGATGAACGCGGTCCCGTGCGATGCCGAGAGCCGCAGCATCGCGTCGAACACTTCGTCCGCGGTGTGCGTGTCGAGGTTTCCGGTCGGCTCGTCCGCCAGGACACATGCGGGCTCGGTGACCAGCGCCCGCGCGAATGCGCAGCGCTGGCGCTCGCCGCCCGAGAGCTCGCCCGGCTGATGATCGAGGCGGTGTCCCAGCCCCACTTCCGTGAGCGCGGCTTTCGCCTTCGCAAGCGCTGCCGCGCGGTCCATGCGGCGGATCAGCAGCGGCATCGCCACGTTCTCGACCGCGGTGAATTCGGGCAGCAGGTGATGAAACTGGTAGACGAACCCGAGCGTCGCGTTGCGCACCCGGCCCTGCTCGGCCTCGTCCATCGCGCTCAGCTCGCGCCCCTGCACGAACACCTGGCCCGCGGTCGGCGCATCCAGCCCGCCGAGCAAATGCAACAGCGTGGATTTTCCCGAGCCGGACTTCCCCATGATCGCCACATGCTCGCCGGGCCGCACCGCGAGCTCCACGCCAAGCAGCACCGGTACCGGCGCCGGTCCCTGATAGGTCTTCTTCAGGCCGCTGCAGGCGACCACCGCTTCATTCATAGCGCAGCGCCTCGGCCGGGCTGACGCGCGCCGCGCGCCAGCTCGGGTAGAGCGT
>DASYPC010000486.1:0-5603 GCA_036007105.1 Burkholderiales bacterium
CGAGCGCCGCCGGAAGCGGCCGCACGCGAAGCGCGAATCCGGCGCCGCGCGGCAGCCGCTCTCCGGTCACGATCAGACAGACCGAATCCTTGCGCTCCGCAAGCCGCGCGGCGAGCGTCATGGTGTACGCCGGCTTGCCAAAAAACTCGGCCCACACGCCCTCGCCGCGGCCGGGAACCTGATCGGGCAGCACGATGATCGCCTCGCCGCGCTTCAACGCGGCGAGCAGCGTACGCACGCCTCCCAGATCGGCACGCGCCAGTTGCCCATCCGGCCTGCTGCGTCGTTGCTCGAGCAGCGCGCCGAGCCAGGCGATTTTCGGCGGGCGATACAGCGCAGTGAGCGGGCCGAGCTCGTTGAGCGCCTGCCCGGCGATTTCGAAGCAGCCAAAATGGGGCGTGAGGTAGACGATGCCCTTCCCCGCCGCGCGCGCCCGGTCGATGTGTTCTCGTCCGTCGAATTCGCGGACCAGCGCGAGCATTTCGTCGCGCGGTGCGAACAGGATCTTCGGCGCCTCGGCGACCATCTTGCCCGCCTCGCCGACTGCCGCGTGGCGCACGCGCGCATCTCGTTCGTACCCGGCGAGCGCGAGGTTGCGCTGCACGTTGCGACGGTACGCTGGTGAACAATACGCGATCCAGCCGAGCGCGACGCCAATGGCGTGCAGCACGGCGAGCGGCGCGCGCGCCGCAACGCGCATCAGCGCAAGCGCCATCGCGCGCGACTGCGTCCGGATTCGTTGGGGAGGCGCGACAATCTCTGATATCCTTGCAGCCCCGTTTTCCACGCCATTCCCATGAGCGATTTTCTCTTCACTTCCGAGTCGGTGTCCGAGGGGCACCCGGACAAAGTGGCGGATCAGATTTCCGACGCCGTGCTCGATGCCATTGTAGCCAAGGATCCCTCGGCGCGCGTCGCAGCCGAGACGCTGGTCAAGGACAACCTGGTCGTGCTCGCCGGCGAGATCACGACGCATGCGACGATCCATTACGACCGCGTGGCGCGCGAGACGATCCGGCACATTGGATACAACGATCCGGTTCTCGGATTCGACGCGGGAACGTGCACCGTGCTGGTCGCGTACGGGCAGCAGTCTCCCGACATCGCGCAGGGCGTGGACGAAGGCAAGGGCCTGGACCTCGATCAGGGCGCCGGCGACCAGGGCCTCATGTTCGGCTACGCGTGCGACGAGACTCCGCAGCTGATGCCGCTGCCGATCTACCTGGCCCATCGGCTGGTCGAGCGTCAGGCGGAAGTGCGGCGCGATGGGCGCCTCGCCTGGCTGCGGCCCGATGCGAAATCGCAAGTCACGGTGCGCTACGTGAACGGCAAGCCCGACAGCATCGACACGGTCGTGCTCTCGACCCAGCATGCACCCGGTGTCGAGCACAAGCAGCTGGCAGAAGCGGTGATCGAAACGATCATCAAGCCGGTGCTGCCGAAGAATCTGCTGAAGGGCGAGATCAAGTATTTCGTCAACCCGACCGGCAGCTTCGAGATCGGCGGTCCCAAGGGCGACTGCGGGGTCACCGGCCGCAAGATCATCGTCGATACCTACGGAGGCTCTGCGCCGCATGGCGGCGGAGCGTTCTCCGGGAAGGATCCCTCGAAGGTCGATCGCTCCGCGGCGTACGCTGCGCGCTACGTGGCGAAGAACGTGGTCGCCGCCGGGCTCGCGAGCCGCGGCCTGATTCAAGTCGCGTACGCGATCGGCGTGGCGAAGCCCGTGTCGATCATGGCGACGACCTACGGCACGGGGCGAATGTCGGACGAGTCGCTCTCCAAGCTGGTCGCAAACAACTTCGACCTGCGTCCCAAGGCGATCATCCAGACACTCCAACTGCTGCGACCGATCTATTGCAAGACGGCCTCCTACGGGCACTTCGGGCGCGAAGAGCCCGAATTCACGTGGGAATCCACCGACCGGGCGCTCGCTCTGAAGCAGGCGGCGTAGCCTGACTCTCGCGTTCGACGTCTACGGCGTCGGCAATGCCCTCGTCGATGTGCAGGTCCGCGTCGACGAGGAATTCATCGTCCGCCTCGGCCTGAAAAAGGGCCACATGGAGCTCGTCGATGCCGGGCGCCAGGCGCAGGTGCTCGCTGCGCTCGCGCGCCATCCGGTCAACCGCTGCTCCGGCGGCTCGGCGGCGAACACCATGGTCGGGGTCGCCGAGCTGGGCGGCCGTGCCGCGTATTGCGGCAAGGTCGGCGACGACGAGCTCGGGCGCTTTTATCGCGACGACCTCGATGCAGCCGGCGTACGCTTCGGCGGCGCGACTTCGGCCGAGCGAACGGGCACCGCACTGGTTCTGATCACTCCCGACGCGCAGCGTACGATGCTCACGTACCTTGGCGCGTCATCGCTGCTGGACGCGCCCGATGTACAGGCCGGCTCGCTCGAAGGATGTGCCTACCTGTACGTGGAAGGCTACCTGCTGCCCGGCGAAAGCACCCGTCGTGCCGCGCTTGCAGCGATCCAGGCGGCGAAGGAGCGAGGCGTTCGGGTCGCGCTCACGGTTTCGGACCCCTTCGTCGTCGCGCAGTCAGCCGGCCTGCTGTGGGAGCTGATCGAAGGGCCGGTCGACCTTCTGTTCTGCAACGAGCTCGAGGCTTCGGCACTCGTCGGCACGGACGATATGGTCGAGTGTGCGCGCGCCTTGCACCGGCGCGCAACGAGCGTCGCGCTCACGCTTGGCGCCAAGGGCTCGGTGCTGATGCACGATGGGACGCTGCATCCGGTCGAGGGCGTCCTGGTCGAGGCGGTCGATACCACGGGCGCCGGAGACATGTACGCCGCAGGCATCCTGTATGGCCTCACCCACGGGCTGTCCTGGCCCGAAGCGGGGCGGCTCGCCTCGCATGCCGCCGCGCGCGTGGTATCCGTGCTGGGCGCACGGCTTGCGGCGAAGCTCTCGCGCGCGGACGTGGAGTCGATGAGCCGCCCCGCCGGCGGCCAGCGGAAAGAGGCGTAAACCGCGCGTATAATCGCGGCTGCTGAGGAGCGTTGCGTCCCCAAGTTCCGATCCGGGGGTCAGGCTCAGCGAAATCAACGGCGCTCGCACCCGAAACGGTGCGGGCGCTTTGCTTTTGGGGCCCCGCAAAAACCTCAAGGAGCCAGGACATGAATGCACCCAACGCCGACTTCACCGATTACCGTGTCGCCGATCTCGCGCTTGCCGAGTGGGGCCGCAAGGAGATCGCGATCGCCGAAAGCGAGATGCCCGCGCTGATGGCGATCCGCCAGGAATACGCTTCGAAGCAGCCCCTCGCCGGTGCCCGGATTGCCGGCTCGCTGCACATGACGATCCAGACCGCGGTGCTGATCGAAACGCTGAAGGCGCTCGGCGCGCAGGTGCGCTGGGCGTCGTGCAACATCTTCTCCACCCAGGACCACGCGGCGGCAGCGATCGCGGCCGGCGGCACGCCGGTCTTCGCTTACAAAGGCGAATCGCTCGACGAGTACTGGGAGTTCACCCATCGCATCTTCGAGTTCGGCTACAAGCCGGCCAAGCAGGCGCAGCCGATCGCGAGCGGGCCGAACATGATCCTCGATGACGGAGGCGACGCGACGCTGCTCGTTCACCTCGGCCGGCGGGCGGAGGAGGATCCGTCGGTCCTCGCAAACCCGACGAGCGACGAGGAATTCTCGCTGTTCGCCTCGATCAAGAAGCGCCTAGCGCTCGAGGCACGCTGGTATTCGCGCATCGCGCAGAACCTCAAGGGCGTGACCGAGGAGACGACGACCGGGGTGCACCGCCTCTACCAGATGGCGAAGGAAGGGCGGCTGCTCTTTCCCGCGATCAACGTCAACGACTCGGTCACCAAGTCGAAGTTCGACAACATCTACGGCTGCCGCGAATCGCTGGTCGACGGCATCAAGCGCGCGACCGACGTCATGATCGCGGGCAAGGTCGCAGTGGTGTGCGGCTACGGCGAGGTAGGCAAGGGCTCGGCGCAGGCGCTGCGCGGCCTGCAGGCGCAGGTCTGGGTCACCGAGATCGACCCGATCTGCGCGCTGCAGGCTGCGATGGAAGGCTACAAGGTCGTCACGATGGAGTACGCGGCCGACAAGGCAGACATCTTCGTCACCGCGACCGGCAACTATCACGTCATCACCGGAGCGCACATGAAGGTGATGAAGAACAACGCGATCGTCTGCAACATCGGCCACTTCGACAATGAGATCGACATCGCCGGCCTGAAGAGCTGCACCTGGGAGAACATCAAGCCGCAGGTCGACCACGTGATCTTCCCGGATGGCAAGCGGATTCTCCTGTTGGCGGAGGGTAGGCTCGTGAACCTCGGCTGCGCGACCGGCCATCCGTCGTTCGTGATGAGCTCGTCGTTCGCCAATCAGGTGCTTGCTCAGATCGAGCTGTACGGCAACACCGAAAAGTACCCGGTCGGCGTGTACATCCTTCCCAAGGCGCTCGACGAAAAAGTGGCGCGGCTGCAGCTCGCCAAGCTCGGCGCGATGCTCACCGAGATGACCGACGCGCAAGCGCAGTACGTCGGACTGCCGAAGGACGGTCCTTATAAATCGGATCACTACCGGTACTGACCTGGCGCGGGACGCCGAGTGAGCCTGGAAGCGAAACTACCCGACCCGCGGCAGGCGGTCCTGCTGTACGGCACGACGCCGCCGCGCACCGGATCCGCGGAAGATGCGGTGCGCGGCATCGGGGTCAAGCTCGTCGAGCGGCTGCGGCGCCTGCCACTCGACGCCATCGTCGTGTACGACATCCAGGATGAATCCGGGCGTACGGCAGCGCAAAGACCGTTTGCATTCACCGGCACGGTCGATCCGCGCGCCTATTCGCGCCTGATCGCCGAGTTGTCGGCGCAACCGACGATCACCTACAAGTGCGTCGGCACGATGGACGAGGCCGCGTGGGACGGATGGCTGGCCGAGACGGCCCGCGATTTCGGCGTCCGCTTCCTCTCCATCGTCGGCCGGCCCGTCTCCAGCGCCGGATATCCGCTCGCGCTTTCGCGCGCCATCCGGCTCGCCGCCGAGCATCGCAGCCGCTTCACCGTCGGCGCCGTGGTGATCGCCGAGCGCCACACGCAGCAGCGCAGCGAATCCGCGCGCATGCTCGCCAAGGGTCTGCAGGGCTGCGGCTATTTCATCTCGCAAACCGTGTACCGGCCGCATGCCACGGAGCGGCTGCTGCGCGACTACCTGCGCGACTGCCGCGGCGCGGGCGTCGAACCGCGTCGCGTGGTCCTGACCTTTTCCCCGGTGGGCAGGGAAAAGACCCTGACGTTCCTGCAATGGCTGGGGGTCCAGGTTCCCGAAGAAACCGCGCGCGCGATCTTCGGCGCCGCCAACCCGCTCGCCCAGTCGATCGAGATCTGCCGCGCCAATCTGCGACGGATCCTCGAGCGCGGCTATAACGCAGCGATCCCGATCGGCGTCAACGTGGAGAGCGTATCGATCAACCGGGACGAGATCGACGCATCGATCGATCTTGCCCACGCGCTGCGGGAGATTCTGGACGAGCACGTCGGGCGCTGAGCGGGGCACGGGGTTGCCGGCGCTCCGCGCCAGGGAGCATTTGACTTCGTGCCGGGCGCCTCGTATAAGGCGAACGGGTAAGCAA
>DASYPC010000487.1:0-4433 GCA_036007105.1 Burkholderiales bacterium
CGTTCGCGACCGTCCACAGCGCGCCCAGCGCCTCGCCTTCGAGGCTGCGGTAATACGCTTCGAGCTCGGGCGTGTCCTCGACGTTGGCCCTGCCGACGACGTTCTCGCGTTTCATCCTGGTAATTCTACCGACCGGATCACACGCCGAGGTACCGGTGCTGCACCGCCTCGTTCGCAGCGAGCTCGGCGGACGTCCCGGTCCACACGACGCGCCCTTTTTCCAGCACCGTATGGCGATCGGCGATCCGCGTCAGGGCCCTCACGTCCTTGTCGATCAGCAGGATCGACAGTCCCTCGGACTTCAGCCTCCCGATCGACTGGAAGATCTCCACCCGGATCAGCGGCGCGAGCCCCTCGGTCGCTTCGTCGAGGATCAGCAGCTTCGGGTTGGTCATCAGCGCGCGACCGAGCGCCAGCATCTGCTGCTCGCCGCCGGAGAGCTGGTTGCCGAAATGGCCGCTGCGCTCGGCGAGCTGGGGAAAAAAGCCGAACACACGCTCGAGATTCCAGGGGCTCACCCGGCCGGAGCGATTCGCCGCCGTCGCGACGAGGTTCTCGCGCACGGTGAGGTTCGGAAACACCTGCCGCCCCTCTGGAACGAGGCCGATGCCCGCCTGCGCGATCCGGTACGACGGCAATCCGCGCAATTCGCGGCCTTCGAGCGCGACCGACCCGGTGCGCGAGGCGACGACTCCCATGATCGAGAGCACGGTCGTCGTCTTTCCCATGCCGTTGCGGCCGAGCAGCGTCGCGACCTCGCCGGGCTGGACCGCGAAGGAAACACCGAACAGCACCTGGCTCAGGCCGTAGGCGGTCTCGAGCTTCTCGACGCGCAGCATCAGCTGTCCTCGCCCAGGTACGCGGCGCGCACTTCCGCGTTGGCGCGGATCTCCTGCGGCGCGCCGGTCGCGATGATGCGGCCATAGACGAGCACCGAGATCCGGTCCGCGAGCGAGAAGACCGCGTCCATGTCGTGCTCCACGAGGATCATCGTCGTCGCGCCCTTCAGCGTGCCGAGAAACTGCACCATGCGCAGCGATTCCTCGGTGCCCATGCCGGCCACCGGCTCGTCGAGCAGCAGCAGGCGGGGCGCGGTCGCGAGCGCCATCGCGATCTCGAGCTGGCGCTGCTCGCCGTGCGCGAGATTCGCTGCGATCACGTCGGCGCGTGCAGCGAGCCCGACGTCGCCGAGGATCCTCAGCGCAGGGTCGCGCAGCTCGCGCTCGCGGCGCGCGGGCCGCCAGAAGCGGAAGCTGTGTCCGGCATGCGCCTGCACCGCGAGCGCGACGTTGTCGAGCGCCGTGAACTCGCGGTAGATGCTGGTGATCTGGAACGATCTCGCCAAGCCCTTCTTCGAGCGAGCGGGGGCGGGGAGGCGCGTGATGTCTTCGCCGGCGAAGCGGATTCGCCCGGAATCCGGGCGCAGCATTCCCGAGAGCTGGCCGATCAGCGTCGTCTTGCCTGCACCGTTCGGGCCGATCACTGCGTGCGTTTCTCCGTCGCGCACCTCGAGATCGACGCCGTCGGTCGCCTGCAGCGCGCCGAATGCCTTGCGCAGCTCCCGTACCTCGAGCAGCGGCTCAGCCATCGCCTTCCTTCCCCGGGAGCAGGCCCGCGAGCCCGCGTCTGGCGAAGAGCACGACGAGCACGAGGATCGGCCCGAGGATGATCTGCCAGTGCTGCGTGAGCGCCGAGAGCACGTCTTCGAGGAGCAGCAGCGCGAATGCACCGAGCAACGGCCCGGCCGTGGTCGACATGCCGCCCATGATGACCATGAACATCAGCTCGCCCGAGCGCGTCCAGTTCATGAATTCGGGCGTCAGGTAGGCAGTGTGATTGACGAGCAGCGCGCCCGCCAGTCCGCACATCGCGCCCGCGATGACGAACGCCGCGAGCCGGTAGAGGTACGGCGAGAAGCCGATCGCGCGCGTCCGGGTGTCGTTCGACTTCGCCGCGCGGATCACCATGCCGAAGCGCGATTCGACGATGCGGCTCGTGATCCACAGGCAGGCGACGAGCAGCCCGAACACGAGGTAGTAGAAGACCGTCGGGTCGTCGAGGTCGACGAGCCCCGGGAACTGGCTGCGCGCCGCGAGCCGCATGCCATCGTCGCCGCCGTACTCCTCGATGGAGATGCCCAGGTAGTACAGCATCTGCGTGAACGCGAGCGTGATCATGATGAAGTAGATGCCGCTGGTGCGGATCGAGATCGCGCCAATGACCAAGGCGACCAGCGCGGATGCGACGATCGCGACCAGCCACTGCAGGTACCCGTTGGTCACGCCGTAGTGGGCGAAGATTCCAACCGCGTAGGCGCCGATCCCGAGATACGCGGCATGGCCGAACGAAACCATGCCTCCATATCCGAGGATGAAGTTGAGGCTGACCGCCGCGATCGCGAAGATCATCACGCGGCGCAGCAGGTCGAGGTAGAACGGCTGGTTGAGCATCGCGGCCACGGGAGGCACCACCGCGAGGAGCAGCAGGCCGATGGCAAGGATGATCGTGCGCCGCTGCATCAGCTTCCTCGCGAGGGGAATAGACCTTCGGGACGAAGCGCAAGCACTGCGGCCATCAGCAGGTAGATCAGCATCGACGCGAGCGCCGGCCCGGCGGCGTCCGCCGCCGCAGGCGAGATCATCGTTGCGAGCGTGGGCTTGAGAAATGCGCGGCCGAGCGTGTCCACCATGCCCACGATCAGCGCGCCTGCGAGCGCGCCGCGGATCGACCCGATGCCGCCGATCACGATCACGACGAACACCTGGATCAGGATCAGCTCGCCCATGCCGGGCTGGACCGCGTAGATCGGGCCCGAGAGCAGCCCCGCGAGACCCGCGAGCGCCGCGCCGAATCCGAATACCAGCGTGTAGAGCAGGCGGATGTTGACACCGAGCGCGCCGACCATGGTGCGGTTGGTCGCGCCGGCGCGGATCAGCATTCCAAGGCGGGTGCGGACGACGACGAACCACAGCAGCCCGGCGACCGTGAAGCCGATGACGATGATCACGAGCCGATAGAGGGGATAGCGCAGTCCGGCAAAGAGCTCTACGTGGCCTGAGAGGTACTCGGGGATCGTGCTGAAAATTGCGTTCCGGCCCCAGAGGATTGCGACCAGCTCGTTGAAGAACAGGATCAGGCCGAACGTCGCCAGCACCTGGTCGAGGTGGTCGCGCTCGTAGAGCGTGCGCAGCGCCACGAGCTCCACCACGACGCCGACCGCAAGCGTGCCGAGGAGTCCGAGCACCACGCCCAGCAGGTACGATCCGGTGAGCCCGAAGAAGTAGGTCGCCAGGTACGCGCCGACCATGTAGAGCGAGCCGTGCGCGAGATTCACCAGGTTCATGATGCCGAACACGAGCGTCAGGCCGGCGGCCATCAGGAACAGCATCACCCCGAGCTGCAGCCCGTTGAGCATCTGCTCGAGGATCAGGATGAAATTCATGGGGGAAAAACAAAAGGGGTGCGGTCAGTCCGCGCCCCTCGCTCGTCGCAGCCCGCGGGCTACCACTTCATCTTGCACTCTTTTTCGTACGAATCCTTGTGGTTCGTGAAGACGGTCTTCTGGATCTCCATCACCGGGTCCTGGCCCGCCGGGCCCGATACCGTCTTCAGCAGGTAGAAGTTCTGGATCGGGAAATGGTTGTGGTTGTACGCGAACTTGCCGCGCGTAGAAGGGAAATCGGCCTTGCGCATCGCCGCGATCATTCCCTTCTTGTCGGAGAGATTTCCCTTCACCGCCTTCACGCCCGAGTCGATCAGCAGGATGCCGTCGTAGCTCTGGGCGCCGTAGAACACCGGCATCTTGCCGTATTTCTTGCGGAAGTCGGCGACGTACTTTTCGTTCGCCGGATTCTTCAGGTCCGGGCTCCAGTAGCGGGTCTCCAGCTGCCCGAGCGCCGCGTGCTTCACCGCCGGGATCGAGATCTCGTCCACCGTGTAGACCGAGTAGAGCGGGTATTGCCCGCGCAGACCCGCCTCGGAGTACTGCTTCAGGAACTGGATGCCCATGCCGCCGGGATAGAAGACGAACACCGCCTTCGGATTCTTCGAGCGCAGCTGCGAGAGCTCGGCCTGGTAGTCGGTCTGGCCCATCTTGGTATAGACCTCGTCGACGATCTTGCCTTTGTAATAACGCTTGAAGCCGGTCAGCATGTCCTTGCCGGCGGCGTAGTTGGGCGCCATGATGTACACGTCATTGATCCCGGCATCCTGCATGTACTTGCCCATCGCCTCTGGCGTCTGGTCGTTCTGCCAGGAGGTCGTGAAGAAGAGCTCGTTGCAGAGCTTGCCTGCGAGATCGTGTGGCCCGGCGTTGGTGCCGATCATGAACGTGCCTGCGCCAGTCACCGACGGCGCGACCGCGAGCATCACGTTCGACCAGATGATGCCGGCGACGAAGTTCACCTGGTGCTTCTTCACCATTTCGTCGGCGA
>DASYPC010000488.1:0-5073 GCA_036007105.1 Burkholderiales bacterium
GCACGTGGGTGCGCAACTTCTTCGCCAACCTCGAAGACGTGTTCATCGGCGTGAACAACATGCTGCAGGGAAAGATCGCCGACGGTTGGACCGACTGGGTGCGCTTCGTCTTCAACACGACGATCGGCCTCGCCGGGATCAACGACGTGGCGAGCGAAATGGGCCTGGAGAAGCACAACGAAGACTTCGGGCAGACATTCGGTCGGTGGGGGTTGGGGGACGGGGCCTACCTCGTGCTGCCATTCTTCGGTTCGAGCACCGCGCGCGACACGGCGGGGCTCGTGCTCGACATTTATTTCGACCCGATCCGCAGGCACGAGCCGAGCGGCGTACGCACGTTCGCAGTGCTGCTGCGGGCTACCAGCAAGCGCGCAGACTTGCTCGATGCGAGCCGCATCCTCGAAGAGGCCGCGCTCGACAAGTACGTATTCCAGCGCGACGCGTACCTGCAGCGGCGCCGCGCCTTGATCTTCGACGGCACCCCGCCTCGCGGGCCGTCCTCCCGCCTGCGCGAAGAACCCAACTCCGATGCAACCGTGGAAGCGTCCGGCGCTGCACGCACCCAGGCGGCCGATCAGGTCCTCGAAGCACCCGCAGCGCTGGCGGCCGGGCAGGGCGAACGCTGATGTCGGCCGCATCGGCGATCGTCGCGGGTGCCGCGATTGCCGCGCTGATCGTGTCTGCAGGTGCGCGCGCGCAGGAGATCCTCCCGCCGGATGCGCTGGTGAAGAACGTCACGCTCGAAGTCGTCGACATTCTTCGCAAGGACAAAGACATCCAGGCCGACCGCAAGAAATTGGTCGCGCTCATCGACGCGAAGATCGTGCCGCATTTCAACTTCGCATCGATGACCGCAAGCGCGGTGGGAAACAACTGGAGCAAGGCGAGTCCCGAGCAGAAGGCGAAGCTGACCGACGAATTTCGCACGCTCATGGTGCGGACCTACGCGAGCTCGATCTCCGCGTACAGGGACCAGAAGTTCGATTTCCGGCCGTTGCGCTCGAAGCCGACCGACACCGACGTGACGGTCAACGTGCGGGTGGTGCAGTCGGGCGCGGAGCCGGTCAAGATCGACTACGAAATGGAGAAGACGCCGCGCGGCTGGAAGGTCTGGGACGTGCGCGTCGCCGACATCAGCCTGACCGCCAACTACCGTACGGAATTCGCCAACATCGTGCGCGATTCCGGGGTCGACGGCCTGATCAAGGCGTTGCAGGCGAAGAACTCGGGCGCCAAGCCGGCCGCAGCCGCCGTAGCGGCGGAACCCGAGCCGCCCGCGCCCCCGACGGGGAAGAAGAGGCGATGATTCAACGCGAGGGCGAGCGGCTGCTCGTCACCGGACCCGTCACGCTCGCCAACGTCGCACAGACGCTGGAAGAGGGCTACGCCGCGATCCGCGCGGGCGCAGGCTCGGTCGATCTCGCCGGCGTCACCGAGCTCGACTCGTCGCTGCTCGCGATGCTCCTTGCATGGCTGCGCGATGCGGCGCAGGCCGGCCGCACGCTGCGGCTGGACAATCTGCCCGGGGGCCTGATCACGATCGCGCAGCTGTACGGCGTCGACGAGCTCCTTCCCTCCGTACACACCCAGCATTAATTCGAAAGGTCGCTGGCGCGAGCGTCCGGCCGCGCCGGCGCCACGTGCCATGGATTCCGCGATCGAGATCCGCAAGGTAGAAAAGCGCTACGGCAGCCTGCAGGCGCTGGCTGGCGTCGATCTCGACGTCCCGCAAGGCGAATTTTTCGGACTGCTCGGACCGAATGGCGCCGGCAAGACGACGCTGATCAGCATCATCGCCGGCCTCGTGAAGGCGAGCAGCGGCTATGTACGGGTGATGGGTGCCGACGTCGTCACCGGCTATCGCAAGGCGCGACGGCTGCTGGGCGTGGTCCCGCAGGAACTCGTATTCGATCCGTTCTTCACCGTGCGCGAGACGCTGCGCTTTCAGGCCGGCTACTTCGGGCTGCGCCGCAACGACGACTGGATCGACGAAGTCATGCACAACCTGGATCTCTCGTCCAGGGCCGACGCCAACATGCGTGCGCTTTCCGGCGGGATGAAGCGCCGCGTGCTGGTTGCCCAGGCGCTGGTGCACAAGCCGCCGGTGATCGTGCTCGACGAGCCCACCGCGGGCGTTGACGTCGAGCTGCGCCAGGTGTTGTGGCGATTCATCCGCGGACTCAACCGCAGCGGCCACACGATCGTGCTCACCACGCACTACCTGTAGGAAGCCGAGCAGCTGTGCAGCCGCATCGCGATGCTGAAGGCCGGGCGCATCGTGGCGCTCGATTCGACCCGCAATCTGCTCGGGAAATTTTCCGGGCTGCAGCTCGAGCTGAGCCTGGATCGAGACACGCTGCCCGAGGGCGCCCGCGCCACCGTGATCGCCGCCGAGTCCGGGCATTTCACGCTGCGACTGCGCGACTACGCCGAGCTCGAGGAGCTGCTCCGCCAGTTGCGCGAGGCAGGCGTGACGATCCGCGAGCTCGAGGTCGATCCGACCGACCTCGAGGAAGTGTTCCTGCGCGTCATGGAGCGTCACTGATGAGCGGATTCGCCACGCTGCTCTACAAGGAGCTGCTGCGCTTCTGGAAGGTGAGCTTCCAGACCGTCGCCGCGCCGGTGCTCACCTCGCTTCTGTACCTGCTCGTCTTCGCGCAAACGCTGGAGGGGCGGGTGCGCGTGTATGAGGGCGTCCCCTACACGGCGTTCCTGCTGCCGGGCCTCGTGATGATGAGCGTGCTGCAGAATTCCTTCGCCAACAGCTCCTCCAGCCTGATCCAGTCGAAGATCACCGGCAATGTGATCTTCATCCTGTTGCCGCCGATCTCGCATGTCGAGTTTTTCTGCGCCTATGTGCTCGCATCGATGGCGCGCGGCCTGACCGTGGGCCTGGTCGTGCTGGCGGTCACCGCGGGGTTCATCGACCTTCCGCTCGCATCGCCGGCGTGGATCGTCGTCTTCGCGCTTGCCGGGAGCGCGATTCTGGGAGCGCTGGGCCTCGTCGCCGGCATCTGGGCGGACAAGTTCGACCAGATCGCCGCGTTTCAGAATTTCATAATTTTGCCCCTGACTTTCCTCTCCGGCGTGTTCTACTCGATTCATTCGCTGCCCTCGTTCTGGCAAGGCTTGTCGCACCTGAACCCCTTCTTCTACATGATCGACGGCTTCCGCTACGGCTTCTTCGGCACGTCCGACTTCCCGCCGCAGGCGAGCCTCGCCGTCGTGGGGTTAAGCTTGCTCGGGTTGACGGCGCTGGGGCTCGGGATGCTCAAGTCGGGTTACAAGTTGCGGGGCTGATATGGTGACCACGGAAAGCGTGAAAGCGGGAATCCAGGCGGGGCTCGCGTGCGAGCACATCGAAGTGGCCGGTGACGGTCAGCACTTCCAGGCGCTCATCGTGTCGCCCGAGTTCGAAGGCAGGAGCCGCGTGCAGCGCCACCAGCTCGTCTACGCGGCGCTCGGCGAGCGCATGCGTGAGGAGATCCACGCGCTGTCGATGAAGACGCTGACGCCGCAGGAGTGGCGCGCCGATGGATAAGCTGCTCGTGCGCGGCGGCAAGCCGCTCGAAGGCACGGTGCGTATCTCCGGCGCGAAGAACGCGGCGCTGCCGGTGATGGCGGCGACGCTGTTGACGCCCGGCGTGCACCGGCTGCGCAACGTCCCCAGGCTGCGCGACACGCACACGTTCGCCCGTGTCCTCGAGCGGCTCGGCGCGAAAGTCGCCTTCGACGCCAATCTGCTCACAATCGATACTCGGGACGTGAACTCGGTCGAGGCGCCATACGAGCTGGTGAAGACGATGCGCGCCAGCATCTATGTTCTGGCGCCGTTGCTGGCGCGCTTCGGCCAGGCGAGGGTGTCATTGCCCGGGGGCTGCGCCTGGGGTCCGCGCCCCGTGAACCTGCATCTGACAGGGCTCCAGGCGATGGGCGCGGCGCTCGAGATCGAGCACGGCTACATCGTCGGCCGCGATGCGAAACTGAAGGGCGCCACGATTGATTTCGACGTGGTCTCGGTGGGCGCGACCGCGCAGCTGATGATGGCGGCAGTGCTTGCGGAAGGCACGACCGTGCTCGAGAACGTCGCCCTCGAGCCCGACGTGACCGTGCTCGGGGACGTGCTCGTTGCCTGCGGCGCGCGCATCGAGGGCCTGGGGTCGCGGCGGCTCACGATCCGAGGCGCGACGTCGCTCCGCCCGATCGACACCGCGATCATTCCAGATCGCATCGAGGCGGCGACCTTCGCCGCCGCCGCCGCCATGACCGGCGGGACGATCCGACTGGAGAACGTCGTGTCCGAGCACTTCGAAGCGGCGCTCCGCAAGCTGGAAGAATCGGGTTGCGTGATCGGGCGGGCAGCCGATGCGGTGACCGTTACCGGCCCGGCGCGTCCGCGTCCAGTGAGCGTGGTGACGCAGCCGTTCCCGGGTTTTCCGACCGACATGCAGGCGCAGATGATTGCGGTCTGCGCCGTTGCCGAGGGGACCAGCGTGGTCGAGGACACGATCTATCTCGATCGCTTCACCCATGTGCCGGAACTGGCGCGCATGGGCGCGCGCATCGAAATGAAGGGCAATGTCGCGGTCGTGAAGGGTGTGGACCGGCTCGCGGGCGCGCAAGTGATGGCAACCGATCTGCGCGCTTCCGCCTGCCTCGTCATCGCAGCGCTCGCGGCGCACGGCGAGACGCTGGTCGACCGCATCTACCATCTCGATCGCGGCTATGAAGCGCTGGAGCAGAAGCTCGCTGCCCTCGGCGCCGACATCGAACGGATACACTGAACGGAAATGGGCACGATCGGCATCGCGCTGTCGAAGGGCCGCATCCTCGAGGAGGCCGCGCCGCTGCTCGCGCGCGCCGGCGTCCGTCCGAAGGAAGACCCGGAGCGCTCGCGCAAGCTCGTGATCGCCACCGAGCGGCGCGACGTGCGCGTGATCGTGGTGCGCGCATCCGACGCGCCGACCTACGTCCAATACGGCGCAGCGGATCTCGGCGTCGCCGGACAGGATGTGCTCGCCGAGCATGGCGGCGCGGGGTTGTACCAGCCGCTCGATCTGGGCATCGCGCGCT
>DASYPC010000489.1:0-2057 GCA_036007105.1 Burkholderiales bacterium
CAATGCCGTGGGCAAAGTGCACATGCTGCTCATTCGCGGCGATCACAGCTTGAACGAGATCAAGGTGGCGAAGATCCCGGCGCTCGATGGCTTCCGCTGGGCAAGCGACGCCGAGATCGTCGCCGCCACCGGTTGCGCGCCAGGGTATCTTGGCCCGGTGGGCATCTCGGCCGACATGCCCTTGATCGTCGATCGAACCGTCGCGCTGATGAGCGACTTCATCTGTGGCGCCAACGAGGTCGACTATCACCTTCGCGGCGTCAATTTCGGGCGCGACTGCCGCGAGCCCGACTTGATCGCCGATATTCGCAACGTGGTTGCAGGCGATCCGTCTCCCGACGGCAAGGGAGTGCTGGAAATTGCGCGGGGTATCGAAGTCGGACATGTCTTCGCGCTGGGCACGCGTTACTCGCAGGCGATGGGTGCAACTTTTCTCGACCTCAATGGTCAACCGCAGGCCATGGAGATGGGGTGTTACGGCATCGGGGTCACCCGCATCGTCGCGGCCGCCATCGAACAGAACAACGACGAGCGCGGCATCGTCTGGCCCGCGGCGATGGCGCCTTTTAGCGTCGCCATAGCGCCCGTTGGCTACGATCGCAGCGACGCGGTGCGAACGACCGCGGACCGTCTGCACGACGAGCTCGAGAACGCCGGCGTCGAAGTGCTGCTCGACGACCGCGGCGAGCGGCCGGGCGTCATGTTCGCCGATCTCGAGCTGATCGGCATTCCCCATCGAGTCACCGTCGGCGAACGCGGCCTCAAGGACGGCAAGGTCGAGTACCAGGGCCGGCGCGACAGCGCTGCCACGGCGGTGCTTGCACCGGATATCGTGGGGCTAGTGCAAAGCAGGTTAAAATAGCCCCCATATGGCGACCTTCGCGCCCTCCTCGCGCATCCTGCGCCTTTCGCTCGGGCGTCTCGTCCTCGCGGCGCTGCTCGGGCTCGCGCCGGCCGCAGCGCGCGCCGGGGCGCAGATCGAAGAAGCGCTGGCCGCAAATGTGCAGAATTCGCTGCATCGCAGCGTTAGCGACTACCCGGCGCCGCGTCTGGTGTTCGCGACCGACGTCGAAGGCTGGGCATGGCTGGCGGACATGTCCTCGCGCCTCGCGGCGAAAATACCGGATTGGCCGACCCGCCGCGACTTTCTGGTCACCGTACAGTACGAAGCCTCACGTGCCGGCCTCGACCCGCAGCTGGTGCTCGGACTGATTCAGCAGGAAAGCAACTTCCGCAAGTACGCCGTGTCCTCGGCCGGCGCGCGCGGCTACATGCAGGTCATGCCGTTCTGGCTGCGCCAGATCGGAACCCCCGAGCACGACCTGTTCACGCTGCGCACGAATCTCCGTTACGGCTGCACGATCCTGCGCTACTACCTCGATCTCGAGAACGGTGATTTGTATCGAGCCCTCGGCAGATACAACGGCAGCCTCGGTCGCGCCGAATATCCGAGCGCAGTGCTCGCATCGATGCAGCGGTGGCTGTGGAGCCCTGCGCCTGCGAGCGGCGGGGGACCCGCCAGCACTCGAGTCGGTGTGAATATCAGTCAGTGAACAGCGTGCCGCGTTACCGCGGCCGCTTCGCACCGTCGCCTACCGGGCCGCTGCACTTCGGGTCGCTCGTCGCCGCGGTCGCGAGCTATTGCGACGCGCGGGCGGCTGGCGGCGAGTGGCTGCTGCGGATCGAAGATGTCGACACGCCGCGCAGCCGCAACCGCATCGCCGATGGAATGCTCGCGACGCTGGCAGCGTACGGTTTCGAGTGGGACGGTGGGGTCGTACGTCAGAGCGAGCGCGGTGCGCTGTACCAGGCGGCGCTTGACAGCCTGACTGCGCTGGGGCGGATCTTCGCCTGCGCCTGCACGCGCAGGGAGCTCGAATCCGCACCGTTCGGCGCCGGCGGAGAACGCAGGTATCCCGGCACCTGCCGCAACGGTGTCGCACCGGGCCGCAAAGGCCGCGCGCAGAGGCTCCTGGTTACCGGCGAGCCGATCGGCTTTCACGACCGCCTTCAGGGTTGGCAGCAACAGCGCCTGGATCGCGACATCGGTGATTTCA
>DASYPC010000490.1:0-6217 GCA_036007105.1 Burkholderiales bacterium
CCGTGCAGGGCGATGAACACCCGGTCGAATCGTTGCGCGAGCAACGCGTCGAGACCCAGCGTCGAGGGGTCGAACGGATGCGCGTCCACGCCGCGGCTGCGCAGCGCGCCGAGCACCATGCCGCCGCTCTTCAGCGAAACCGCGCGCTCGGCGGACTTGCCTCCCAGGAGGACTGCGACCTTGCCGAAGTTCACGGTCCCTCCCCGACGATGCGGACCTCGGGATGCAGATCGATGCCGGCCCTTTCGCGAACGGTGGCACGCACGGTTTCGATCAGCCACTCGATGTCGGAGGCACGCGCAGCGCCCTTCGGGTTGACGATGAAGTTGGCGTGCTTCTCGGATACGCGGGCGCCGCCGCGCTCGAGGCCCTTGAGGCCGCAGGACTCGATGAGCCGCGCGGCGTGATCGCCCTCGGGGTTGCGAAAGACGCTGCCCGCGTTCGGCAGCTGCAGCGGTTGCGTCGCCACACGGCGCGCAAGGAAGCGCTTCATTCGTTCGCGCGACACCGCACCGTCCCCCGGCGGCAGCCTGAACCATGCGGCGGCAAACCATTCCTCGCCGCCCGTCTTCAATGCGCAATGACGGTAGCGGATCGCGAACTCGTCCCGCCCGCGCACTCTCAGCGCGCCGCCATGGTCGATCGTGAGGACTTTCTCGACGATGTCCCAGGTCTCGCCGCCGTAGCACCCGGCGTTCATCGCGAGCGCGCCGCCGACCGTTCCCGGAATGCCGGCGAGGAATTCCGCGTTTGCCAGGCCGTGCACAGCGCCGAATCGCGCCACTTTCGGGCTGGCGACGCCGGCCTCGGCATAGATCAACCCTTTGGCGAGTACCGGGCGGCGAGCGGCCGAATGCATCAGCACTGCGGTGCCCCGAAACCCGGCGTCGCGAACGAGCAGGTTCGAGCCCAGTCCGACAAACAGCAGCGGCTCAGCCGGAGCAAGCTGTTGCAGGAAGGACGCGAGGTCGTCCACGTCTGCCGGCAGATAACAACGATCCGCGGCGCCGCCGGTGCGCCAGGTCACGTGGCGCGCCATCGGCTCGCGGTTTCGCAGCTCGCCTCGCAGTCCGGTGAATTTTTCCGTCTCGCGCATCTGCATCAGCGGTGCCCTGCGGCGAGCTGCGCCGGCACGTTGCCGATCGAGCCCGCGCCCATCGTCATCACCACGTCGCCGTCCTTGGCGTGCGAGCGGATCGCAGCCTCCACCTCGGCGACCGCCTCGACCAGGACCGGCCGCGTCTTCGCCTGGCGGCGAATCGACCGGGCGAGTGCTCGGCTGGTCGCGCCCGCGATCGGCGTTTCGCCGGCCGGGTACACCTCGGTCAGCACCAGGCGGTCCGCGCTCGACAGCACCTCGACGAACTTCTCGAACAGGTCCCGGGTGCGCGTATAGCGATGGGGCTGGAACGCCAGCAGCAGCGGCCGGCCGGGATACGCCCCGCGTACCGCGTCGATCGTCGCGCGCATCTCGGCCGGGTGGTGCCCGTAGTCGTCGATCAGGCTCACCACGCAGTTCGCGCGCAGCCTGACCTCGCCATAGCGCTGCAGGCGGCGCGCCACGCCCTGGAATTCCGCGAGCGCCAGCAGCACCGCTTCGTCCCGGATCTCGAGTTCCTGCGCAACGCCGATCGCCGCGAGCGCATTCAGCACGTTGTGCGTGCCCGGCAGGTTCAGCGTGACGTCGAGCTCGCGCGCCAGCCCGCGCGGCAGGCGCTTCGCGGCGCGCACGACCTTGAACCTCATTTTCCCGGCATGGTGCTTCGGCTCCACGCCGCGGACACCCGGTTCGCCGAACAGGCCGTAGGTCAGCACCTGCCGGCTGACGAGAGGAATCACCTGCGCGACGGCCTTGTCGTCCGCGCACAGCACTGCAGTGCCGTAGAAGGGAAGCCGATCGATGAAATTGCGGAACGCGTTCTTCAGCTGCGCGAAGTCGTGGTTGTAGGTTTCCATGTGATCGACGTCGATGTTCGTCACCACGGCGATCACCGGCTGCAGATAGAGGAACGAGGCATCCGACTCGTCCGCCTCGACGACGAGGTATTCGCTCTCGCCGAGCTTCGCGTGCGTGCCGGTGGCGTTGAGCCGTCCGCCGATCACGAATGTCGCATCGACCCCGGCCTGCGCCAGCACGCTCGCGATGAGGCTCGTGGTGGTCGTCTTGCCGTGCGTGCCGGCGACCGCGATCCCCTGCTTGAGCCGCATCAGCTCGGCGAGCATCAGCGCCCGCGGCACGACCGGGATGTTGCGCTTGCGGGCTTCGGCGATCTCCGGGTTGTCGTGCTTGATCGCGCTCGAGATCACCACGGCGTCGGCGCCCGCGACGTGGCTCGCGTCGTGCCCGATGTGGACTTTCGCGCCGCGCGCGCGCAGCCGCTCGGTCGCCGCACTGGACGCGACATCCGAGCCGCTCACCTTGTATTTCAGGTTGAGCAGCACTTCGGCGATCCCGCTCATGCCGGCGCCGCCGATGCCGACGAAGTGGATGCGCTTGACCTTGTACATCAGCGCGCGAGCTCCATGCAGCGCTCGGCGACGGTGCGCGCGGCCTCCGGCTTGCCGAGCGCGCGCGCCTTGCGCGCCATCTCGAGAAGCGTCGCGCGGTCCATGCGGCGAAGCAGCGCGGCGAGCGTTCCGGGCGCGAGCTGGCGCTGCGGCAGCAGCACGGCCGCGCCCCGGTCGGCGAGGAATGCCGCATTCGCCGACTGATGGTCGTCGACCGCGTGCGGAAACGGCACGAGCACGCTCGCCATTCCTCCCGTGCAAAGCTCCGCGACGGTGATCGCGCCAGCGCGGCAGATGACGAGATCGGCTTCGGCGTAGCGCCTCGCCATGTCGTCGATGAACGCGACCAGCTCGCCATCGACGCTCGCGGCAGAATAGCTCGCGCGCAGGGCGTCGAGGTGCTGCTCGCCCGACTGGTGCACGACCTGCGGGCGCTCGTGGGCCGGCATCTGCGCCAGCGCCTGCGGAACGGCGTCGTTCAATGCCTGCGCACCCAGG
Organism: Burkholderiales bacterium; assembly: GCA_036007105.1. GTDB lineage: Bacteria > Pseudomonadota > Gammaproteobacteria > Burkholderiales > SG8-39 > 2-02-FULL-66-14. Next base: position 3,007 of record DASYPC010000490.1, read on the forward strand.
CTGCCGCCGACGATCAGCAGCCGCAGCGGCCCTTGCCTGCTGGCGAATCGCTCTTCGGGGGCCGGGATGCGCGCGATCTCGGCGCGCACCGGATTGCCGGTCCACTCCGCGTTCTTGAGAGTGCCGGGGAAGGCGACCATCACGCGGTCGGCAACGCCCGCCAGGATCCGGTTCGTCAGCCCGGCGATTGCATTCTGCTCGTGGACCGCGAGCGGGCGCGCCAGCAGCGACGCCATCATTCCGCCGGGAAACGCGACGTAGCCACCGAGGCCGAGCACCACGTCCGGCCGGTGCGCGAGGATCGCGCGCGCGCTCTGCCAGAAGCCGACGAGCAGATTCAGAGGCAACAGCAATGCCGCGAGCACGCCCTTGCCGCGCAGCGCGGCAGCGCGCACCCAGGCCATCTCGTAGCCTTGCGCAGGCACGAGTCGCGCTTCCATCCCGGTTCTCGCGCCGAGCCAGACGACGCGCCAGCCGGCGGCGCGCATGGCTTCCGCCACTGCGAGGCCGGGAAACACATGTCCGCCGGTGCCCCCCGCAGTAATGAGGATCGTGCGGCTCATGCGTGCAGCCCTCGCGCGAGCTGCCGGTTCTCCCAGTCGATCCGCAAAAGGATCGCGAGCGCCACGCAGTTTGCCAGCAGGCTCGATCCGCCGAAGCTCATCAGGGGCAGCGTCAGCCCCTTGGTCGGGAGCAGCCCCATGTTGACGCCCATGTTGATCAACGCCTGAACGCCGATCCACAGCCCGATGCCCTGCGCAGTCAGTGCGGCGAAGTGGCGCTCGCGCAGCGCCGCGTGCCGGCCGATCGCGAACGCGCGCAGGACGATCCACGCGAACAGCGCAATCACGACCACGACTCCGGCGAAGCCGAGCTCCTCGGCGATCACGGCCAGCAGGAAATCGGTGTGCGCTTCGGGAAGGTAATGCAGCTTTTCCACGCTCGCGCCCAAGCCCACGCCGAACCATTCGCCGCGACCGAACGCAATCAGTGCGTGCGAGAGCTGGTAGCCCTTTCCGTACGGGTCCGACCACGGGTCCATGAAGCCGAAAATCCGCTGCATCCGGTAGGGCGACGAGAGAACGAGCCCGGCAAAACCGACTGCGAGCATGGCGAGGAGTGCGGCAAAGTGGCGCCCGTTCATCCCGCCGAGAAAGAGGATGCCGAAAGCGGTGAGAGCGATCACCACCAGCGCGCCGAAGTCGGGCTCGCGAAGCAGCAGCCACGCGACGAGCAGCATCACACCGAGCATCGGCAGCAGCCCTCTCCTGAAATTCTTCATCACCGCGTGCTTGCGCACCGTGTAGTCGGCGGCATAGAGCACGGCGGCGAGCTTGGCCGCCTCCGAAGGCTGCACGCTGACCGCGTAGAAGTTGATCCAGCGCCGCGCGCCGTTCACTTCACGGCCGATGCCGGGGATCAGGACGCACACCAGCAATGCGAGACAACCGAGGAAGAGCCAAGGCGCCGCCTGCTGCCAGAAGCGCACCGGAAGCAGGAACACGCCGATTGCCGCGGCGAGCGACACGGCGAGAAATGCTGCATGCCGCAGCAGGTAGTAAGCCGGGTTCTGCCCCGTGTAGCGGCTCGCTTCCGCAGTGCTAGTAGAGGCCGAGTAGACCATCAGCAGGCCGGTCACGACGAGCAGCAGCGCCGCCCAGGCGAGCGAGCGGTCGTACTCGGCGGCGGGGACATTCTGCGCAAAGACGTAGCTCGCCATGCCTTTAGTCGCCGAGCGCACGCACTGCAGTGCAGAACGCTTCGCCGCGCTGCCGGTAGTCGCGAAACATGTCGAAGCTCGCGCATGCCGGTGAAAGCAGCACCGCTTCGCCGCGGCGCGCGCATTCGGCCGCGCGCGCCACTGCCTGCTCGAGCGACCCGCAATGCTCAAGCGGCACGCCACTCGCTGCGAGTGCTTGCTCGATTTGCGGCGCATCGCGTCCGATGAGCAGCACGCGCGACGCGTGCGCACGCACCGCCTCCCCGAGCGGAGAGAAGTCCTGGCCCTTGCCTTCGCCGCCGGCGATCAGGACCGCCTTGCGGCCGAGCCCCTCGAGCGCGGCGATCGTCGCCCCGACGTTGGTGCCCTTGGAATCGTCGTACCACACCACCCCGCGGCGCTCACCCACGAGTTGCAGCCGGTGCGGAAGGCCGCGGAACGTACGCAGCCCCGGCGCGAGCGATTGCAGCGAAGCTCCGCCCGCGACCGCAAGCGCGCATGCCGCGAGCGCGTTGGCGGCGTTGTGCAGGCCGAAGATCGGCAACTCGTCGAGCGCAAGAATGCGCTCTGCACCCCGCACGAGCGAGCCGTCGGCGATGCCGTAGTCCACGTCCCATGGCGGCGCATCGAGCCCGAACGTCACGTGCTCTCTGCCGCGAAGCGCGCAGGCCATCGAGCGCGCGTCCGCCCGGTTGAGCACTTGCACGCCGTTGCCCAGGAAGACGCGCGCCTTGGCGGCTGCGTATTCATCGATCCCGGAATAGCGATCGAGGTGATCCTCGGTCACATTGAGCAGCGCGGCGCCGTCGGGCTCGAGCGCCCATGTGGTTTCGAGCTGGTAGCTGGAGAGCTCCAGCGCCCACGCGGCGGGTGGCGCGGCGCGCCGCTTCGCGAGCGCCTCGAGCACCGGCGGGCCGATGTTTCCGGCTGCTTCGCAATCGATGCCGGCCGCGCGCAGCAGGTGCCCCGCGAGCGCGGTCACCGTCGACTTGCCGTTCGTCCCGGTCACCGCCAACACCTTGGCGGGCGAACGAGCGCGGACTTCCCATGCGAACAGCTCGATATCGCCCAGCACCGGCACGCCGCGCGCGAGCGCTTCGCGCACGACCGGCTCTTCGAGCGAAAGTCCGGGGCTGATGCAGAGAAGATCGATTCCCTCCAGCAGCGCTGCGCCGAACGCTCCCGTGACGACTTCGACGCCCGGAGCGAGATCGGGCGCGCGCGGCGGCGCGACACGCGTATCCGCGACTCGGGGCACGCCGCCTTGCGCGGTTACCCAACGCGCGACGGAAAATCCGGTGTCTCCGAGCCCGAGCACGAGCACGCGCTTGCCGAAGAGCGCCACGGGCTGGGGTCGTGGCAGAGTCTGGAAGGGCGGCTCGCGCATCACTCGCGTCACCTGAGCTTCAGAGTCGAGAGCCCGAACAGCACCAGCATCATCGTAATGATCCAGAAGCGCACCACGACCTGGCTTTCCTTCCAGCCCTCGAG
>DASYPC010000491.1:0-4320 GCA_036007105.1 Burkholderiales bacterium
ATTGAAGTACTTTCGCTTCGTGGAACAGGGCGAGCGGACGATCGCAAGGCTCGGCTACAGCGGCGAGCTCGGGTACGAGTTGCTGGTGGCGAGCGCTGAGGAATGCAGGCTTCGCGGCGCGCTGCTGGATGCCGGTAGCACGGACGGACTTTGCGAATGCACCTTCGAAGCGGCCAACAGCCTGCGCATCGAATGCGGGTACGTCCTTTTCGATCGCGAGATCGACGGCAAGGCGAACCCGCACGAGCTGGGATTGGGGAATCTGGTCAGCAACAGAAGCAGAGAATTCGACGCAGTCAGAAGACTGGTTGGTCTCGAGATCGAAGACACGCCGCCACGTGTTGACCTTCCCGTCGCGCAGGCGACGAGCGAATGTCTTTCGCCGATCTTCGAAACGCTCATTGCTCTCGGGTTTGCCGATCCTGAAGTAGCAACGGGAACCACGGTGGCTCTGCCGGACGGACGCACGGCGCGCGTCGTCCAACTCCCCTTCTACGACCGCGACAAGAGGCGTCCGCGCAGTGCGCCGCTCTGAGACCTGCGCGAGCTGGATCGCAGGCCGGTTGCGCGCTATAGCGCTGGCGGCGTTTACACCCGCTGCGATCGCGCAAGCGCCGCCCGAGCCGATCCAGGACGACACACCGTCGCGCCGCGGCGGGGTCGAGCGAGTCGAGATCCGCGGCACCAACACCGACAGCGAGCTGCGTCGCAATTCGATCGTCGGCAAGATCGTCATCGGCCGCGAGGAGATCGAGCGCTACGGCGACACTACGGTCGGCGAGGTCCTGCGGCGCCTGCCCAGCGTCACGCTCGGCGGGCGCCCCGGGCGCGGCGGCGAGATCCGCCTGCGCGGCATGGGAGGCGGCTTCACGCAGATCCTTGTCGATGGCGAGCGCATGCCTGCGGGTCTCGCGCTCGAGACGCTCACCGCGGACCAGATCGAGCGCATCGAGCTGTTCCGCGCACCAACGGCAGAGCACGGTGCGCGCGCGATCGCGGGCACGATCAATATCGTCCTGCGAGAGCCGCTGCAGCGCCGGCTCAACGACCTGCGCCTGACGATGGGGCTCGAGAACGGGCACGGACAGCCGCACGTGAGCTGGACGCGCAACGACCGGCTCGGTACGAATGGCACGTACAACCTGTCGCTTTCGGCCTCGCGCACGACACGGCTCGATGACGTCGCCACGCGTACGCGCGAAGTCGACGCGCTCACCGGCGCAACGCTCCTCGATCAGGAGGAGACCGGTACGGCGCTCGATCGGCGCGACCGCGTCGTGCTCGTCTCGCGCCTGCAATGGCGCCACGGCCCGGGAGAGTCTTTTACGTTGACGCCATTCGTCGTCGCATCCGAGGGCAGAAACGAATCGCTCCGCCAGACGGTGCAGACCGTCGGTGCGGTACCGCTGCCGTATGCGAGTGCTTCGACGGTCGCTGACTCCAACTACTCGATGTTTCGCCTGAACGCGCAGGAGCAGCGGCGCATCGGCCCCGATGCACGGATCGAATTGCGCGGCATGGTCAGCACGGCGAGTTGGCGGAGCCGCAGCCTGCGGCAGGAATTCGATGCCGCGCAGGGGCTGGTGCGTACGCTGCAGGAAAACACCGACAACACGGATCGCACCTGGAGGATCGCAGCGAAGCTCACGACTCACCCGGTGGAACGGCACAACCTTGCGGCCGGGGTCGAGATGGAGACGACGACCCGCGAGCAGGAGCGCACGACGCTGCAGAACGGCGCGCCGCTGCTCGTGGATCTCGGCGATGCGTTCGGCGCGCGCACACGGCGCAGCGCGGCGTACGTGCAGGACGAGTGGGAGATCACGAAAACCTGGTCGGCGAACGCCGGATTGCGGGTCGAGCGGATCGACACGCGCAGCGATAGCAGCGGAAGCTCGATTTCCAATTCGAGCATCGTCTGGACACCCCTCCTGCACTCGGTATGGAAGCTCGATCCGCAGCGCCGCGATCAGATCCGCGCCAGCCTGACGCGCAGCTACCGCGCGCCGTCGCTGCAGGACCTGATCGCGCGGCCGGCGCTCAGCTCGCGCTATGCACCGCCGGGTGCGAACGTCGCGACGAGCCCGGACCGGGTCGGCAATCCCAACCTTCGCCCGGAGCTCGCAACCGGCGTCGAGCTCGCCTACGAGAAATACCTTGCCGAAGGCGGCGTGCTGAGCGCGAACCTGTTCCATCGCAGGATCACCAACCTGATCCGCAACGTCACCGAGCTCGAGGTCGTGCCCTACGCGGCGGTTCCGCGGTGGGTGCAGCGGCCGCAAAACCTGGAGGGCGCGCGGGTGACCGGGCTCGAGCTGGAGGCGAAGTTCCGCCTCGATGAGCTCATCGCCGACGCGCCCCAGGTATCGGTGCGCAGCAACCTCAGCCTCTTCCGCTCGCAGGTCGAAGGCGTGCCGGGTCCCGACAACCGGATCGACCGGCAACCGAAGGCGACCGGCAATCTCGGCGCCGACTACCGGTTGCGCAGCGTGCCGCTCCTGATTGGCGGCAGCGTGAACTTCGTCCCTGCCTACCGCCTGCAAACGACGACGACCCAGAGCACCATCAATAGCGCAAGACGCACGATCGACGTGTACACCCTGTGGACGATCGACCGGAACACGCGGCTGCGGTTCAGCGCCTCGAACCTGCTGGCGAGAGACTACGGCAACTCGAGCGCGATCGTCACGCCGGGCAACACGATCCAGAGCGTCGAAAACACCGGCCCTACGTGGACCGCGTGGCAGGTGCGGCTCGAGCTGATGCTTTAGGATTTCAAACAAGCCAGCTGGCCCCATAGCAAGCCGCTCGACGACGCGAGCGCAAGGCAGTTGGTTACGCTCGTGAGGACCCCGCTCGACAAGCTGCCCTAGCGGGTCAGGACTAGCGCCGCAGCGACGGCCCGACCGGATCGTGTCTTGCGCGACTGCGATGCTCTCCGGCGGCCATCTGCGCATGGTACCGTTCCCGACCGGAAGCCGTCTGCGACCCGTAATGCAGAAATCTCCGATCATCGCGCTGCTGCTCGTAACGCTCGGCGGCTGCGCGACGAGCACGCCGGTGCGGATGTGGGATACCGCCCTCATTGCAGCAAGCACGTCGCAGCAAATCCGCTTGCGCTACCTCGATCAGACCGGAAAGGAGCACACCGGCGGGTACGTCGAGCGCGCGCACGTCGACCAGCTGCGCGACGTGGTCGCCAGGATCAGTGCGGTGGCCTCGCAACGCGTCGACAAGGTCCTGATCAGCGACGAGGAACAGGCGAACGCTTCGACGGGAATCGACAAGTCGTCGCAGACCGTGGTCATCGTGACCGTCAGGATGCTGACGCTCATCCAGAATGACCGCGACGCGATGGCGGCGCTCGTCGGCCATGAAATCAGCCATCTCTCGCACGGCCACGGCGAAGAAAGAAAGCAGCACGCGCAGGCCGCGGCGGTGGTCGGAACGATCGCGGGCGTGCTGCTTCAAGTGGCGCGGATTCCGCTGGGGAGCACGATCGCCGACGTAGGCACCCGAGCGGTCGTCACCGCGTACACCAGGGACCAGGAGCGCGAAGCGGACCGGTCCGGCATTCGCTACGCCTACGACGCCGGGTTCGACCCGGATGGCGCGGTCCGATTGTTCGCTCTTCTGGCGAAAGCGCACTCGAGCTCCCCGATCCCCTTCCTGAGCACACATCCGGTCAGCGAGGAGCGCATCGCCGACCTCGCGGCAATCGCGAAGGAACTGAAAACCAAGCAATAAACCGGGCCCGGTACGGCGTTTGCTACTGGCGAACGCATGAATAACCCCGTCAGGGTCGCCAGCCCGCAACGGCCGCGAATTCAGGACCTCCCCGCTTCGTGGCGCGCACTGGCGCAAGCGCAGCGCGCCGAACGCGCGCGCCGCACGCGCCGGGCGCGCGAGCGCGCCGCGCGATTCGGGCGCAGCGTGGATGCGAGCCCGACGCAATCCGCGCGCGCGGCCGGGCTGCGCCATGTCGTGGATACGCAGCCCGGAATCCGCAGGCATAGAGCCGGCGCCGGCTTTCGCTATCTCGACGCACAAGGAAGCGCGGTGCGCGACGCCGAGACGCTGACTCGAATCCGCTCGCTCGCGATTCCGCCCGCGTGGACCGACGTGTGGATCTGCCGGGAGGAACGCGGCCACCTTCAGGCTTCGGGACGCGATGCGCGCGGCCGCAAGCAGCACCGCTACCATCCGCGCTGGCGCGAGGTGCGCGACGAGACGAAGTACGGGAGAATGATCGCGTTCGCGCGGGCGCTGCCGCAGATCCGCAAGATCACCGAGCAGCATCTGATGCTCAGCGGCCTGCCT
>DASYPC010000492.1:0-6461 GCA_036007105.1 Burkholderiales bacterium
AGCTCGCTGGTCAGCAGCACCGCGAGCTTCTTCATCAGCGCGTAGCCGAGCGAGGCGTCGCTCTCCATCAGCGACATCAGCGCGCTTCCGTCGAGAGCGACCACTTCGCACGGCGTGAGGCAATACGCGGTGGCGATGCGCCGCGGTTGCCCTTCGACGAGCGGCGCCCAGCCGAACACTTCGCCGCGGCGGATGATGTCGCCCGCCGAAGTCTCGCGCTTGCCCAGGCCGAGCGTGAAACGCACCATGCCGTCGGCGAGCACGTAGAAGTCGTCGACTGCGTCGCCGATGGTGTAGATGCGGGTGTCCTGAGGAAAGGCGCGCATCTGCCCGAGCGCGGCGACCCGGGCGAGCTGCGTCTTCGTCAGGCCGGAGAAGAAGCGCGCCTCGGCGAGGACGCCCGCCGCGCCGGGCTCCACGGTTGTGCTCGCCAAGCGCTACTTCCGCTTCGAGCCGGCGAGCTGCTTGAACTTCGCGAGCTCGTCCTCTTTCATGAACACGGTGTGCTCGGGACCGGGATAGCGGCGCGCGCGCACGTCGTCGCGGTAGTCGGTGAGGCCTTTCTCGATGATCGGCACGAGATCGACGTAGATCTTCGAATGGCGCGGCACGTGCGCCTCGTACAGGTGGAACAGGTCCGAGCCGATGATGTGCACGCCGTGCGCCTTGTTGCCCGCGCCGAGCGAGACCACCGGCACCGGCAGCGTCTGCGCCAGGTACTCGCACACTTCCGAGGTCGTCACTTCGCACATGATCGAGAAGCAGCCGGCGTCGACCATCGCCCACGCATCGTCGACCAGCTCTTTGGCACGGTCCGCGGTCGTGCCCTGCGCGAAGAAGCCGCCGAGCTGCGGCATGCGCATCGGCGTGATGCCAATGTGGCCCTGCACCGGGATCCCGGCCTTGATGATCGCCTCGATGTACTTCGCATGGTGCTGGTTGCCCTCGCACTTCATCACCTCGGCGCCGCCCTGCGAGACGTACTTCGCCGCGTTGTCGACCGCCTGCTGCGCCGAGAGATGGAAGCTCATGTACGGCATGTCGACCATTCGCAGCCCGTATTTCGAGCCGCGTTTTACCGCCTGCGCCATGAACATCACCTCCTCGAACGACACCGAGGTCGTCGACTCATGGCCGAACAGCACCATGCCGCCGGTATCCGACACGCACAGGATGTCGATGCCGACGCGGTCCGCGATGATCGCGGTCTCGTAGTCGTACACCGCGAGCTGCACGATCGGCTCGCCCTTCTTCATCTTCTCCACCAGCATCGGAATCGTGACTTTCTTGCGCGCGGGTGCGGCGGGTTTCGCGTCGGCCATGTCCTCTCTCCTCCTTCAGTGTGGGCAGATGGTGGATAGCAAGATCGCAGTCAGAATGCAAGCCCCGCGCCGCGTTTCACAACGAAACTGCCAGTCCCTGCGAAACACCGTTCACGCGTCGCTCTTGCGAGCGCGCTTCAGCCCCCACTGCCGGCGCCGCACCCACAACGCCTTGCGGCCGATGCCGAGCATCCGCGCGAGCTCCGTTTCGCTGTGCGAGGCCTGGAATCGCTCGATGACCTCGCGGATGTATTCCTCGATCGCGAGCGGGCGGGGGCCGCCGAGGAGCGGTGCCGCGGCGCGCACCATCGGCAGCGCGGGCGCGACCTCGGCGAGATCGCGCCCGGTCAGCGTTTCCGACTCTGCAAGGATCACCGCCCGCTCGATCAGATTCTCCAGCTCGCGCACGTTGCCCGGCCAGGGATAGTTCTCCAGGAATGCGGAGAACTCGGCGTCGAAGCCGACGGTCCGCTTGCCGAGCTTGCGCGCCTGCTGTTCGGCGAAATGGCGCGCCAGCAGCAGCGTGTCGGCGCCGCGCTCGCGCAGCGGCGGAACCGGGATCGAGATCACGCTGAGGCGGTAGTAGAGATCCTGACGGAAGTGCCCGTGCTCGACGAGCGCGCCAAGATCGCGCTGCGTGGCGGCGACGAAGCGCACATCCACCGGAACCGAGCGCCGCACCGCCTTTTCCTCGAGCACGCGCAGCAGCTTCGCCTGCAGCGCGGGCGCGAGCTCCGAGATCTCGTCGAGGAAAAGCGTTCCGCCGTCGGCGTCGCGCACCAGGCCATCGCTGCGCTCGCTGCCGAACAGCTCGCGCTCGATCTGGTCGCGCGGGATCGCGCCGCAGTCGACCGGGATGAACGGCGCGTCGGCGCGCGGGCTCGCATAGTGCAGCGCGAGCGCGACCAGCTCCTTGCCGGTGCCCGCCTCGCCCGACACGAGAACGTTCGCGTCCGAGGATGCCACCTTGCGCACCAGCTCGGCCACGCGCCGCATCCCGGCGCTCTCGCCGATGATCGGCCGGGCGCGGTAGGCGTTCTTCAGCCCACGCTTGAGCGCAGCATTCTCACGCTTCATGCGGCGCTCGTTCAGCGCGCGCTCGATCGCGTGCAGGAACTCGTCGTTGTCGAACGGCTTGATGATGTAGTCGACTGCGCCGGCGCGCAGCGCGGCGATCGCGCTTTCCATCGACGAGTAGCTGGTGATCATGATGATCGGCAGCTCGGCCCGGCTGGCGCGAATTGCGTGGATCGCGTCGATCCCGGTGCCGTCCGGCAGCTTGAGATCGGTCACGACGAGCTCGAATTCGCCGCTGCGCGCGAGCTCGATCCCTCGCTTCACGCTCGCGCTGCGCTGCACCGCGTAGCCCTCGCGCTCGAGCAGCAGCTCGATCACCTCGGCGAGCCCCGGATCGTCGTCGATCACGAGCACGCGTTCACGCCGGGTCGCGCCGATCGTCACGGCCTCACGTCCGGCAGGCCGGCAGCTGCACCTGGAAGCAGGCGCCGCCGCCGGGGTGGTTGGAGGCGCAAACCGTCCCGCCGAGCTCGTGCACGATCTCGTAGCTGATCGCAAGGCCGAGGCCGGTGCCCTCGCCGGGCTGCTTGGTGGTGAAAAAGGGATCGAAGACCCGTGCCAGATGCGCCGCGGGGATGCCCGGTCCGCCGTCGCGAATCGACACGGCGATCCGGGCGCCGTCCGTGCGCGCGCGGGCTTCGATCCGGCCCGCGCCCTGCATCGCCTGCGCAGCGTTCAGAAAGATATTGAACATCACCTGCTGTAATTCGCCGGGCCGCGCCAGTACCGCGGCGCCCGGCGCACCGGCATAGTCCACGCCGACGCCCCGGCCGCAGGGACTGTGGCGCAGCAGGGCCGCCGCCGCATCCACTGCGTCGTCGATCGCGACCGGCGCCGGCGCGTCGCCGGTGACGCGCGAGAAATCGCCGAGCTTCTTGGTGATCGCAAGCACGCGCGCGATGTTCGAGGCGATCGAAGCGAGGCCTTTCTCCACCGTCTCGGGAGTGACGCCGCGCTTCGATTGCAGGATCTGCACCATCGACGAGATCGCGGCGAGCGGATTCGATACTTCGTGGCACACGCTCGCCAGCATGAAGCCCAGCGAGGCGAGGCGCTGCGTCTGCGCGTTGACCGGATTCGCTATCGGGGCCGGCGGCACCCGTGTGGCCGGCGCCTTGCGTGGCCGCCTGCTTGCTGCGCGCTTCGTCGCAGAGGTGCGCCGGCTCGAACGATTCAGGTCAAGTTCCTTGCGCATTCGAACGTAAGTATGCACCGGGATTGTGATCGGCCATCAGTCTGCATACCATCCGGATTCCTCGGGAGCCAATTCCATGAAGCACACGCCGCTGTACGACCAGCACGTCCGCGATGCCTCCACCGTCATCAACCTGAAGGGATTCGCGCGCGCCATGCAGTATCGCGGCCACGTAGCGGAGCATCGGGCGACGCGCGAGCACGTCAGCCTGTGCGACGTGTCGCACATGGGAGAGCTCGATTTCAAGGGCGCGGACGCGCTGGCGCTGGTGCAAAAGCTGATCACGAACGACGCGGCCAGGCTTGCCGTCAATCAGGCGCTGTACTCGGTGATGTGCGACGAGCGCGGCATCGTCATCGACGACCTCGTCTGCTACCGGCTGGCGGCCGATCATTTCGTCTGGGTCGTCAACGTGACGAAGACCGACGAGGACTACCAGTGGGTTCTCAAGAACGCGCAGGGCATGGACGTGAAGGTGAGCAACGTGTCCACCGATACGGCGCTGCTCGCGCTGCAAGGACCGGAATCGAGAGAAGCGCTGCAGCGCATTACCAAGGCGGATCTCTCGACGCTCAAGTACTACTGGCTCGCGCAAACGACCGTGCACACCCGGCATGCCGAAGTACCCTGTGTCGTCAGCCGCACCGGATATACCGGCGAACGCGGCTACGAAATCATGGTCGCCCGCGATCTCGCGCCGTCGGTCTGGGACGAGCTGCTGATGGCGGGCCGGCCGCTCGGCATCGTGCCGCAGGGCGTTGCGGCCCGGGAAAGCCTGAGAACGGAGGCGGGCTATCTGCTGAACGGCAATGACATGGACGCGCAGACCAATCCCATCGAAGCCGGACTCGAGTGGGTGGTGCGATTCTCAAAGGAAGGTTTCATCGGCAAGGACGCGCTGGCGAAAATCAAGGCGCAGGGAGTGGGACGAAGGCTGGTGGGCCTCGAACTGCAGGGCCATCGCACGGTGCGCAATGGGTACCCGATCTACGCGAGCGGGAAGCAGGTCGGGAAGGTTACGAGCGGTCCCTTGTCGCCCGCTTTGAGCGGACGCAATCTTGGGCTTGGCTATGTTGCGACTGCGCACGCCCGGATCGGGACCGAGCTGGAGGTTGCGATCGGGGACCGGAAATCCAGGGCGCGCGTCGTCGCGACGCAATTTTGCGAGCGCAGGGTCAAGGAAGAGCCCTCAGTCAGCACGTTCTCGCCTTACGACCTGCGCTTCAGCGATTCCCACGTGTGGGCGCGCGTCGAGGAGGGCGCGAAGGATGTCGTCGTCATCGGCCTTTCGGATTTCGGGCAGCGCATCCTGGGCGATATCCTGTGCGTTGACCTGCCCAAGGTCGGTGACCGGGTGACGCAGGGATCTGCTGCCGCGTGGGTCGACAGCTATCGCCGGCCGCTCGACGTCGTCTCTCCGGTGACTGGCGAGGTCGTAGCGATCGGCGAACCGCTGGTCCAGCATCCTGAGCGGATCAATGCGTATCCGTATGCCAGGACGGGCCTGCTCAAGGTCCGCGTCGACTCGCCGCGCGAAATCGAAGCGTTGATGCCCTTCGAGGACTACGCGGCGCTGATCCAGCGGCTGCAGCGATATGACGAGTGGTTCAAAGACCCGCGTATGACGTAGAGTGAGAGACTTGCCCGTCGAACGGAGGAACCCTATGACCGACATCGCCGAAGTGAAACGCATCGCCGTGACCGGCAAGCAGCGCATGACGCCCTCGGAAGCGTTCGTGGAGACCCTCGTCGCGCAGGGCGTGCAGAACGTGTTCGGGATCGTGGGATCGGCGTACATGGATGCGCTCGATCTCTTTCCCGCGGCCGGAATCCGCTTCATCCCGACGGTGCACGAGCAGGGCTCGGCGCACATGGCCGACGGGTTCTTCCGCGCCACCGGGCGCCACGGCGTTTGCATCGGCCAGAACGGTCCGGGCATCACCAACTTCGTCACCGCGATCGCCGCCGCCTACTGGGCGCACAGCGCCGTGGTCGCGATCACGCCGGAGACCGGCACGATGTCGATCGGCCTCGGCGGCTTCCAGGAAACCGACCAGCTGCCGATCTTTTCGCGCATCACCAAGTACCAGGCGCACGTCAACAACCCGGCGCGCATGGCCGAGCTGACCGCGCGCGCATTCGACCGCGCGATCCTCGAGATGGGGCCGACGCAATTGAACATTCCGCGCGATTACCTCTATGGGGAAATCGATTGCGAGATCCCGCAGCCGATCCGCGTCGAGCGCGGCCCGGGAGGCGGCGCGAGCCTCGCTGCCGCGGCGGAGCTGCTCGCGCAGGCGAAATTCCCGGTGATCATCGCCGGCGGCGGCGTCACGATGGCGAACGGCGTCGATGCGTGCATCGCGCTCGCCGAGGCGCTCGAAGCGCCGGTGTGCAATTCCTACCTCCACAACGACACGTTCCCGGCCGCGCATCGCCTGGCCTGCGGCCCGCTCGGCTATCACGGCTCGAAGGCGGCGATGAAGGTGCTCGCGCGCGCCGACGTCGTGCTCGCGCTGGGCTCGCGGCTCGGGCCGTTCGGCGTGCTGCCGCAGTACGGCTTCGATTACTGGCCGGCGAACGCAAAGCTGATCCAGGTCGACGCCGACGCGAAAGTGCTCGGCCTCGTCAAGAAAACCTCGGTGACCGTGAACGGCGACGCGCGCGAAGCGGCCGAGGCGCTCGTTGCGCGGCTCAAGGGGCGCAAGACCGCCGCGAACCGCCAGGAGATCGCCTCGGTCATTGGCACTGAAAAAGCAGCATGGGCGAAGGAGCTTGCGAGCTGGGACCACGAGACCGATTCCTGGAGCCTCGAGGTCGCCAAGGATTCGAAGTACATGCATCCCCGGCAGGTGCTGCGCGAGCTG
>DASYPC010000493.1:0-5065 GCA_036007105.1 Burkholderiales bacterium
CGAACGATGGCCGACGAAGCGCGATTGTTGAAACCAAAGCGCTCGAGATTTCCGACCTGGCGGTCCGTGGTGAACGACTGGCCGCGAAAACCCGGATGCTCGTAAAAGGTGATCTGTGCGGCCGCTTGCGTGGCGATCGCCAGACCGGCCAGCAGCAACGCGTGTCTGAGTATGGAATGCATGAGTACCTCCTACAGTTCAACTCCCCGAATCCGGTAAATGCTATACACGCGACGGGTATCGTGTATGTCGGACAGCGCGGGGCGCGCAGTCCTCGTTTGTCCTACGTCGGGATGCCGCACTGCGCTCAGCTACGAATCGCGCGGCGGGGAGGTGAGGGTCAACGCGCTCCTACGAGCGCGCGCGGAGGGTCAATCCTTGCGGTCGCGGAATACTTCGCGAGCGCAACGGAACGCGACTACCGCCGCGGGCACGCCGCAATAGATGGCGGTCTGCAGCAGCACTTCCTTGATCTCGTCCTTGCTGAGGCCGTTATTCAGCGCGCCGTTGATGTGCAGCCTGAGCTCGTGCTCTTTGCCGAGCGCGACCAGCATGCCGAGGTTGAGCACCGAGCGCGTCTTGCGCGGCAGCCCGGGGCGGTTCCAGATGTCGTTCCAGCAGTAGGTGTTGAGAAGCTCGACGAACTCCTCGTTGAACTCGTCCACCGACGCCATCGCCTTGTCGACGTAGTCCGCGCCGAGCACCGCGCGCCGCGTCTGCAAGCCGTTCTTCGCGCGCTCGTCGTGGCTGCGCTTGTCCATGCCGGGCCTCCGTGCCGAAATCAGTGATCTTCGATGCGCGGAACCGATTCCTCCGCGGGAACGCCCGTGTCGGGGTCGATCCACTCGGAGATGCCGAGCTCGGCCTCCGCCTCGGCGATCGATTCGGTCGCCTGGAACGTGGGGTCCTCGCGGCCTTCGGCGTCCGCAGTGGCCTCGGCGAGCGTGCCGAACGGGCCGTACTCCGTCGTGCTGCCGCTCGCGCGCCAGTACACGCCGTTCGGTCGCTCGATGAATCGGATGCGGACGTCTCCCGGCGACGAGTCCGCGCCCTTCTTCGTGGGCTTTGCTGTTTTCCCCTTCGTCATGCCTCGCTAAGATACACCAATTCCGCGTTGCGCAGGGCGCGCGCGCAACGGCGCGGAACCTCGCACCCGCAGCAAGTTACTTGGTACGACCTGCGATGATCAGAAATACGCCGAGTACGATCGACCCGACGCTCGCGATCACGGGAACCATCACCTGTTCCTTTTCCTGGACGGTGATGGCCAAGGGCCCCAGCCTGGCGGTGTGAGATTCCTTGGTATAGCTGAAGCCGCCGTATAGCAGCCCGAGGACGCCTGCCGCAATCAGCACGATTCCGACGATCTTCGTTGCGCTCATCGGCGTGCTCCCTCCGTCAGAGATGGAACTTATCGACGCCCACCAACCCGATCACCCCGATGATGATCAGGTAGAGGGCGACGATATAGTTCAGCAGGCGGGGCATGACCAGGATCAGGATCCCGGCGATCAGGGCCACCAGCGGCCCAACGCCTACAGCGATGCTCACCCGTGCATGCTCCGATTCAGCGGGGCAGCTGCGCTACACCCCGGGGCCACGCCGGCCCGTAATGAAGAAGATGACTGCGAAGATCAGGCCGACGATGAAAAGAATCCAGGCGATATTGGCCGAAACGCCGGCAATACCTCCGAGCCCGAGCACCGCAGCGACGAGCGCAATCACCAGAAATACTGCAGCCCAATAGAGCATAGTGCCTCCTAGTTCGGTTTAGTCGATCCGAGCGCCAACTCAACTCAGGTGCCGGATGGTCCGCACATCCTAGGCGCTTGAGCGCGCCAGGTATGTGGGACCGTGTGCAGTAATACCGTCGTCGTTTGTCCTACGGGCGCGAGGGAAGCGCTCGCTCGAATCCCGGCCCTCGCTGCCCGCTCGCGAGTTCGTTACGCGTCGTGTAGTGACCGGGCTACGCGCGATACGCTGCCGACCGATAGCCCGGCGCGATCCCGGCGGGTAGTCTCCCTGACTACGGTAGTGCAGGGGGCCGCACAACCGAAGAGGTACTTCATCAATGACCGCCGTCGCTCGCTCCAACCGCGACGTGGATCGCGCCCGCGTCCTGCACGGGGAGATCAAGCTGATCCTTGAATCCCGGCGGCTCGAGGCGGACGCACGCACTCTGGAAGATGTGCAGCGCCTGTGCGGGATGGCCAACGCGACGCTGGGTGATCCCTATAGCAGGGACGTGATGCGCGCAGTGGCGGCGTGCGCGGAATGTCTGTTCGCGCCCGATACGACCGAGAAAAACGAGGACGCTTCGATGCGGGCGCTGATCCAGAGCCTGCTGGCAGTCTTCGAGAGCCGGTTGCTAGAGCTCGAAAACAGTCGCCGACCCACGGACGCCGATACCGACGCGCGCACGGGTCGCGGCAACCGGCGTCACGCGCAGCGGCGGGATTACTGCACCCGTCCGCCTTCGGCCGCCGGCCGGATCGGAGCGCACTGACTCGAGGCAGCGCCTCGCGTCATCGACCCTCGTCGGCGAGCGTAAGATCTGCCGTTACGGGGAAATGAAGTGGACGCGGAGAGCGGGCAGGGGCCCACGAAATGGCTGCAGTTGCGGCGCACGCTGGGCGTGCTGGCGCCGTCGATCGCGACGCTGGTGCTGGTGGTTGTCCTGGTATGCACGGTCTTCTTCACGGCGCTCGACTGGCAGTGGATCGCTTTCCTGTCCGGAATCCTGTTCGCAGCGGTGCTGTCGCTCGCGAGCGCGTCGTGGAAGAGCGCGTCGCGCCTTGCGCGGCGCACTGCGGACGCAGCGCGCTTCCGGGAGCTGTACGACGTCGAGCGCGAGCAGCACCGCCGCGCGCGGGAATTGCTCGAGCGCGAAACCGCGCTGCGCCAGCAGGACGGCGAGCGCCTTGCACGCAACGCCGATGCGCTCAAGGCAACCGCGGACAAGGCACGCGCCGGCGTCAGCCTCATCGGCATACTCGGGCGCGAGCTGCAGGAGATCGCCTTCGTGGTCGATCGCGAGCTGCGCTATCGCTTCCATACCCGGGGTTTCGCGGCCTGGGCGCAGGCGCAGCCGGTACGCATCGACGGCCATCTGCTGGACGAGCCGTTGCGGCCGCAGATCGCCGCGGCAATGAAGACGCCGCTCGCCGATGCGCTGCACGGCCAGTCCGGACGCATTGAACTGGACGGCGATTCTCCGCACGGCAAGGGAAAGCGCTTGCTCGCCAGTTTCGTGCCGCAGTACGGCCAGCCCAACGAGGTCACCGGCGTGCTGGTCAGGATCACGGATCTCGCGCAGAGCGCCGCGCCTGCGACGGCGGGGATCGCGCCCGGCCAGGAAGCCGGCAGCGCGGACTACGTCGCCTCTCTCACCGCTGAGCTGACCGGCTGGGAGGACGCAGGGGCGAGAATCCGCGAAGCCATGGAGCACGGCGGAATCGACCTGCACGTCCAGGATATCGTCGCGCTGCGCGAAGGCACGGTGCCGGCGCGCATGCAGGAAGTGCTGATCCGGATGCGGGACGAGGAAGAAACCTTGATCCCGCCGGGCGCCTTCCTGCCGGTCGCCGAGCGTTGCGGCCTGATGGCCGAAATCGACCGTTACGTCGTGACGCGGGTGCTCGCCGTGCAGAAATCCGCGCGCGGCCTGGTACCAGGCATCCCGCCCGTTGTGTGCATCAATCTGTCCATTGCCACCTTTCAGGACGGCTCCTTCGCGGAGTTCGTCGCGAAGGCGCTGCAGCGCAACGGCGCGGCGGCAGAATCGTTGTGCTTCGAGTTCGAGGAAAGCGATGTCCTGGCGGCGCTCGCCGACGCGTCGCGGCAGGCGCGCGCGCTGCAGAAGGTAGGATGCCGTCGCAGCCTGGACGGCTTCGGCGCAACCCGCGTGGCGTTCGAGCATCTGAAGGAGGTGCCGATCGACTTCCTGAAAATCGACGGCCGCGTCATTTTCGAGATCCTGCGCGACCCGGTAGCGATGGCGAAAGTCAAGGCGATCCAGCGCGTCTGCCGCACCATCGGCGTGCGCACGATCGCAGAACAGGTGGAAAGCGAGACCGCACTGCTCGCGTTGCGAAGGCTCGAAGTGGACTACGCGCAGGGCTTCGGCGTCGCCGCACCGCGGCCGTTCGTGGCGCAGGTCGGCGCGCCCGCCGGGTGAACTGCAATCGATCTGCTTGATCCTAGAAGAAATAAGAATAGACTTCGAGGCCATGAGTTCCTACGTTGATTCCGTACTGGCCGAGGGTGAACGAATCATCCATCGCGCCGCCATTTCCCATTGGAAGTTTGCACTTTCCTACCTCATCGGCGGCTTCTTGCTGTTGACTGCGGTGGGCGTTTACGTCTCCACCGAAAACCACGCCGGCGTGTCGCTTGCCATGGTTGGGGTACCGCTGGTGCTCGGCCTCGCGGTGCTACTGGTCGCGGCCATCCGGCGACAGACCACGGAACTGGTCTTGACCGACAGGCGCATCATCACGAAGCGCGGGCTCATAACGCGCGACACGGTCGAGATGAACCTCAACAAGGTGGAGAGCGTGCACGTAAACCAGGGCCTGATGGGCCGTATCCTTGGCTACGGCGACGTCACCGTCGTCGGCACCGGCGCCTCCCTCGAGCCGCTGCTCGGGATCGCCAACCCGCTCGAGCTGCGCAGGAAGCTCGGCACGATCGTCGACGTTGCCGTCCCGAAGAGCAATCCGTGATGCGAGGCGCTTAACAGCATCCAACGCACCCACCGTTGCGCGGGATGAATCAACGAGGAAGCGAAGCAGCGGCTCGCCCGCTACGGATGGCGATGACACAAGGAACCGGAAGGGCACAACTTCAGGCGATCGCGCGCGAGGCGATGCTCCAGCGCGGGCTGTTGCCGGACTTTTCACCCGCCGTCATCGCCGAGACGAGCCGGATGGCGCTGGCTGCCGCGGACTCCGACGCGACGATTCGTGATTTGCGCGGCCTGCTCTGGGCGTCGATCGATAACGACGATTCCGCCGATCTCGATCAGCTCTCGGTAGCGGAACCCCAGGCGGGCGGGGCGGTGGCG
>DASYPC010000494.1:0-3523 GCA_036007105.1 Burkholderiales bacterium
CCCACAGCCAGAGCAGCAGGAAGATGATTTCGCCGGCATACATGTTTCCGAACAGCCGCAGCGAGTGCGACAGCGGCTTGGAGACGTACTCGATGAAATTGAAGAGCACGTTGAAGAAGATCAGAAACGGGGCCGCCCACAGCGGCTTCGCGCCGAACGGCGCGCAAGCAAGCTCGTGCAGCCAGCCGCCCAAGCCCTTCACCGCGATGTTGAAGTAGATCATCAGCAGCCACACCGTGAGCGCGAGCGCAAACGTGGTGTTCACGTCCGCGGTCGGAACGATGCGAAAGCCGTGCTCCGAGATCGAGTGCGTGCCGAGGGCGACGATGTCCACCGGCAGGAAATCCAGCGCGTTCATCAGCATCACCCAGACGAACACGGTGAGCGCAACAGGAGCCACGAACTTATTGAGATCACCGTGGTGAAAGATGCTTCTCGCCTGGCTGCTGATAAAGTCGAAGGCGAGCTCGACGAACGCTTGTCGCTTGTTGGGCACTCCTGCAGTGGCCCCGCGCACCACCCACCAGATGAAGCCGATCCCGGCGAACCCGACCAGCAGCGACATGATCAGGGTGTCGACGTGCAGCGTCCAGAAGCCCCCGTCGCCGAACGACTTGGCGAAGAAGGTCAGGTGATGATTGATGTAGCTGGTCGGGTTGAGTTCTGTGCCGGCTGCCATCGGTCTGCGCGGTCGCTATTCGTGTTCGCGTACAAAAAACGCCATGGAGAAAATCAGGATCGTTGCTATGAACGATCCAAAGAATGCAGGCGCCACCACATCCGCGTAGGTCGCGAGCACCAGCCAGAGCAGACCCACGATCAAGGCGATCTTCACACCTTCGGCGCGCAGCGCGCTCACCACGGTGCCTGCCGCGGACTTTGTGTTTCCCAGTGAAGCCACGACGGCCGATATCCCCCCAGCACACATGCTGACCGCTCCCCCCAAGGCCGCGGACAGCGCACCGTGCACCCCGGCCACCAGCCAGGCCACAAGCGTCAGGGCGGCAGTAGCAAGCAACTGCCAGCGCACTACAGTGCGGATCGGCCTTCTCAGGGCGCGAGGGCTGGCGTTCATCGGTCCCCGCCCCCTGGAAGCGGGCGAAAGTATATTCGTATCAAGCGCCGCGGGTCAATGTGCTGCAGTGCAAACAGCATGCGCAATCAGCGCAGTTTCTTCAGCAGCTGATCGAGGTGATCCAGCCCGGAGAAATGCAGCACGATTCTTCCTTTGCCCTTGCGTCCGGCACGAATTTCGACGGTCGTACCGAGTCGTTCCGATACCTCCTCCTCGAGCCGCGCCAGGTCGCGATCCACGTTTTGCTTTTTGCGCGACGCCGATGCCCGCGCCAGGCGCCGCACCAGCGCTTCCGTTTCACGCACCGAAAGACCGCGCGCCCCGACGCGATTCGCAGCCTCGACCTGGCGCGCGCCGTCGAGCATCAGCAGCGCGCGTGCATGTCCCATCTCGAGTGCGCCCTGCAGCAGCATCTGCTGCACCGGCTTCGTGAGCTTGAGCAGGCGCAGCAGATTGGTCGTCGCGCTGCGCGAGCGGCCGATCGCGTCCGCCGCCTGGTCATGCGTCATCCTGAATTCGTCGACCAGGCGCTGAACGCCGGAGGCCTCTTCCATCGGGTTGAGATCCTCGCGCTGGATATTCTCGATGAGCGACATGGCAAGCGCGGTTTCATCGGGGACCTCGCGCACCAGCGCGGGAATCTCGGTCAGCCCGGCCATCTGTGCGGCGCGCCAGCGGCGCTCGCCGGCGATCAACTCGAACGATCCGCGCTCGACCGGCCGAACGAGGACGGGCTGCATCAGCCCTTTTGCACGAATCGACGCCGCGAGCTCGCCGAGCGCCGCCTCGTCCATCCGGGTACGCGGTTGATATTTGCCCGGCCGGATCGCAGCAACCGGAAGCGTACCGAGAGAGTCCTTGCGCTCCGATTCATCTGCGCCGAGCAACGCGTCCAAGCCGCGTCCCAACCCTTTGTGCTTGCTCACGCTGGCGGCCTCTTACGCAGCTTTTCCATCGAGAAATCCGGCGCGTGCAAGGATTTCATCAGCCAGCGCAAGGTAGGCCTGCGCACCCTTCGAGCTCGGATCCCACACCACTGCCGGCGCACCGAAGCTCGGCGCCTCGGCGAGCCGCACGTTGCGGGGCACGAGTGTGCGATACACCTTGTCGCCGAAATGCTCCTCGAGCTGCTGCGAGACCTGGTGCGAGAGCGTGTTCCGCGGGTCGTACATGGTGCGCAAAAGCCCCGCGATCTCGAGGCGCGGATTGATGTGGGCGCGCACCCGCTTGATCGTGCCCACCAGATCGGAGAGTCCCTCGAGCGCGTAGTACTCGCACTGCATAGGGATCAGCACTTCATCGGCTGCGGCGAATGCATTGACCGTGAGCAGGCTGAGCGATGGCGGGCAGTCGATGAATACGAAGTCATACTCCGGCGCGATCCGCTCGAGCGCCGAGCGCAACCGCGCTTCGCGGTTGGGCAGATCGACGAGCTCCACCTCTGCGCCCGCCAGATCGCGGTTCGCCGGAACGAGATCGTATCCGCCGGCTTGGGAGCGCACTCGGATCGTCCCGATGTCTCCGAGGCCGAGGAGCGCGTGATACACCGTGCGCGCAACCTTGCGCTTGTCGACGCCACTTCCCATGGTCGCGTTGCCCTGCGGATCGAGATCCACAAGAAGAACGCGCCTCCCCGCTCGCGCGAGGCCCGCGGCGACGTTGACGCTCGTCGTCGTCTTGCCGACGCCGCCCTTCTGATTCGCCACCGCCAAGGTGCGCGCCATGCTCAGCTCTTCAGCCTGCACAACACGAGGTGACGCTCGGCATCGAGCAAAGGCACCGCGAGACGCCGGACGTCGCTGCAATCGCAATCGCTTGCCGCGCGCGCAAGCTCCTCATGCGGGTGGCCCGCCTTCATCGCGGCCAGCACTCCGCCTTCGGCGACCAGATGGCGACAGCAGGTGATGAACTCGACGAGCTCGGCGAAAGCCCGCGAGATCACCACCGCAAACTGCTCGATCGGACGCCACGCCTCGGCGCGACCGATATGAACCGCCGAATTCGCGAGCCCGAGCTCGATCACTGCCTGGCGCAGGAACGAGCCCTTCTTTTCGCTTGCCTCGAGCAGCACGACCGGACGCTCGGGCTCGGCGATCGCGATGGGTATTCCCGGCAATCCGGCACCCGAGCCGATATCCGCAAGGCGCCCGGCGGGAAGCTCGCCGAGCACCGCAAGTGAATCGAGCACGTGGTGGCTGACCATTTGCAGCGGATCGCGAATCGCAGTCAGGTTGAAGGTCCGATTCCATTTCGCGAGCAATTCCAGGTACGCGACCAATTTCCCGCGTGCGGAATCCGGTAGCGCCAGCTTTAATTCGCCGAGACCCTGATCGAGGGCGGCCTGCGGCGTCATGCGCTTTTCTTCTCGGCGTTCCCCTTGTTGCTCATTCCGCGCTTCAGATGCACCAGCAAGAGTGAAATCGCCGCGGCCGTCACACCGGAAATGCG
>DASYPC010000495.1:0-7307 GCA_036007105.1 Burkholderiales bacterium
CCAGCTAGCTACTTCGAAAACCTGATCGTGATCACGCCGCAGTTCGAAGCGCTCACGGGGATCAAGGTCCGTTACGACAAGGTGCCGCCCGGGCAGATCCGCCAGAAGGCAATGCTCGATCTCACGTCGAAGACCGCGACCTATGCGACGTCGGCGACCGACCCGATGTATTACCCGCTCTACGCGGCGAACAAATGGGTCGAGCCGCTCAATCGCTATCTCGGCGACGCGAGCCTCACCGATCCGGCATGGTTCAACTACAACGACATTCTCAAGGCGTGGCGCGACGCCGATTCGGTCGACGGCAAGCCGTACGGCATTCCGTACGACGGCGAAGTCACGGTGCAGGTCTATCGCAAGGACCTGTACGACGCGAAAGGCCTCAAGCCGGCCGAAACGCTCGACGAGATGCTGAAGAACGCGCAGGCGGTGCACGCACCGAACGACCGCGTCTGGGGCCTGGCGCTGCGCGGCTTCGCCGGCGCCGGCCAGAACATGTACATCTACCCGTCGATCTTCCGCAGTTTCGGCGGCGACTGGTTCCAGGGCGGCCGCATCCGTGTGAACGGTTCGGAGGCGATCGGCGCGCTCGACTGGTACGTGAACGCGCTTTCGAAATACGCGCCGCCCGCGGTGCGCAACTGGAACTGGCCCGACATCGCGGACGCGTTCTCGCAGGGAACGCTCGGCGTCTACGTCGACGCGCACTCGTCCGCGGCCGTGCTCAACAATCCGGAGAAATCGAAGGTCATCGGCAAGATCGGATTCGCGCGCTGGCCGGCCGGCCCGGCAGGAAAGCGCGTCACTTCGATCTGGAACTGGGGATTCCCGATCAACGCCGCCCTTTCCGAAAAGGCGAAGCGGGCGACCTGGCTCTTCATCTCGTGGGCAGCCGCGGCCGAAACGCAGGCACGTACTTCGTGGAAGTTCGCCGGTCCGGCCAAGCGCTCGGGCGTCAACCGCTCGTCGGTATGGCGCAACCCCGAATTCACCGCGTTCATGCGCCAGGGCGGGCATAACTTCGTCGAAGCGGCGCTCGCTTCGCTCGATCAGGACACCGACGTCAACTGGCGCCCGCGCGTGCCGCAATGGCCGGCGATCGGCGACACGATGGCGACGGCGATCCAGGCGACGCTGGTCGGACAGAAGAAATCGAAGGAGGCGCTCGACGAAGCCCAGGGCAAGATCGACTCGATCATGAAAGGTTGATGCGCGGGTCGAGCCTCGCCGCGGGGGAGCGCCGCTTCGCGCTGGCGCTCTTCCTGCCGGCTTTCCTGGTGCTCGTGCTGGCGACGACGTTTCCGCTCGTCTATCTGGTGTGGAACAGCTTCCTCAAGATGGACCTGACGATGCCTTGGGTGTCGGGTTTCGCGGGCGGCGATCACTATGCCCGGATGGCGGCCGACGCGCGTTTCTGGCACTCCCTCCAGCTCACCGCGATCTACACCGGAGCGACCGTCGCGTTGCAGGTGCTCGTCGGCCTCGGCCTGGCGTTGCTCGTGATGCAGATTCCGAAGGGGCAGGGCGCGCTGCGCGTGGGCGCGATCCTGCCGATCGTGCTTGCGCCGGTCGTCGTGGGCCTGTTCTGGCGCACGCTCGTGCTCGCGCCCGATTTCGGCGTCGCCGACTTCGTCACGCGCTCGCTCGGCCTCGGAAGCCACAACTGGCTCGGCGACCCGCAGCTCGCGCTCGCCTCGGTGATCGCGATCCACACCTGGCAATGGACGCCGTTCGCCTTTCTGGTGATCCTCGCCAGCCTCTCGGCGCTGCCGCCGGACATCTATGAAGCGGCGCGTATCGACCGGGCGAGCGCCTGGCAGCGTTTTCGCCACATCACGCTGCCGCTGATTCGCCCTGCGATCGTGGTGGTGGTGATCCTGCGCATGATGACCGCGCTGTCGGCTTTCGCGGCGATCTTCGCCGCGACCGGCGGCGGCCCCGGTACCGCCACCGAGATCCTCAACCTGTACGCATACCGGATGTCCTTCGTCGAGCTCAACATCGGCTACGGCGCTGCGCTCGCCGTCGTCCTGCTTGTGCTGACGATGGCGACGGCCGGGCTGCTGTTTTCCCTGAGGACGAAGGCGTGAAGCGTGCTCCTGCGCGCGCCGCGATGCTCGGGCTCGCAGCGGGTCTGTTGCTGCTCGTGTGGTCTTTCCCGGTGCTGTGGGGCTTCCTCACGTCGCTGAAAAGCGAGCGCGATGTGCTTGCGTATCCGCCGGTGCTCGTCTTCGCCCCGACGCTGGCGAACTACCGCGATGTACTCTTCGGCGCGACGACGATCCTGCCGAATCTGCTCTCGAGCCTGATCGTCTCGGTGTCGACGACCGCCGTGACAATGCTGCTCGCGATCCCTGCCGCGTACGCGCTCGCGAGGCTCGAGCTGCCGGCGAAGCGCGCGACCGGGTTCTATGTGCTTGCCACGCAGATGCTGCCCCCGGTCGGGCTGGTGATTCCGTACTTCCTGATGCTGAGGGGGCTCGGCTGGCTGGATACGTATCACGGCATGGTGCTTCTCTACATCACCGCGGCGCTGCCGTTCGCGATCTGGCTGATGGTGTCGTACTTCGAGGAGATCCCGCGCGAGATGGAGGAAGCCGCATTGCTCGACCGCGCGGGACGCCTGCGCGCGCTCTGGCACGTAGTCCTGCCGCAGGCTCGCGGCGGCATCGCGGTGACCGTCGTGTTCGTGTTCCTCAACGCGTGGAACGAGTTCCTGTTCGCCGTGGTGCTGGCCGGCAACACGGTGCGCCCGGTGACCGTGGCGATGTTCAACTTCATCTCGGTCGAGCAGACGCAGTGGGCGAGGCTCGCAGCCGCCGCGATCGTCGCGATGGCGCCCGTCATCCTGCTCGGCCTGTTCGCACAGAAGCACATCGTGAAGGGGCTGACGGTCGGCGCGGTGAAGGGAGGCGGACGGCGATGAGCGGCGCAGCGCGGATTCGCCTGCTCGGAGTCGCGAAACGCCACGGCGGCGTGACCGCGCTGAAGGATATCGACCTCGATATCGCAGCGGGCGAATTCTTCGCGCTGCTGGGGCCCTCCGGTTCGGGCAAGACCACGACGTTGCGCATCCTCGCAGGCCTGGAGAGCGCGGACGAGGGGAGAGTGCTGCTCGACGAGCTCGACATCACCGATGCCGAGCCGGGCGCGCGCGACGTGGCGATGGTGTTCCAGAGCTATGCGCTCTACCCCCACATGTCGGTGCACGAAAACATCGCCTTTCCGCTGCGGATGGTGTCGACCCCCGCCGATGAAATCGAGCGCGCGGTGCTGCAGGCGGCGGAGAAGGTGCGCATTGGCCATCTTCTCGGGCGTCGTCCGGGGCAGCTCTCGGGTGGCCAGCAGCAGCGCTGCGCGCTCGCGCGCGCCATCGTGCGCAAGCCGCGCTTGTTCCTGCTCGACGAGCCGCTCTCCAATCTCGATGCGAAACTGCGCCTCGAGACCCGGGTCGAGCTGAAGAAGCTGCATCGCTCCCTCGACGTGACGACGCTGTACGTTACGCACGACCAGGAGGAGGCGATGACCATCGCCGACCGGCTGGCGGTGTTCATGGAGGGCCGCATCGAGCAGGTCGGCACGCCCGAGGAGGTGTTCGCGCAACCGAAATCGCTCGACGTCGCCGCGTTCCTCGGCAGCCCGCCGATGAATTTCCTGCCGGCGAAGCTCGTCGGCCGCGTGGCGCGCGCGGCGGGACAGACGATCGATCTGGCGCGCGACTACGGGCCCGAAAGAGATGCGGTGCTCGGCATCCGTCCCGGCGCGATCCGGCTCGAAGCGAGCGGCATCCCGGCGCAGGTGTACCTGGTCGAGCAGCTTGGCGAGAACGCGATCGTCGACCTGCACGTCGGCGAGACGCTGGTGCGCGTCCGGGTCGATCGCAGAGTCAGGGTGCGCGAGGGCGACACCGTCCATCTCGCATTCAGCACCGAAGACCTCCATGTGTTTGACGCCGCGACGCGGCAACGGCTGTAGCGAGCGGCTATACTCCGCCGGTTCGCTCGATCACGGGGAGGGGAGTATGGACATCCGGGGCCTTTTCAAGAACGCCAAGGACGCGAAGAAATTCAAGGCCGGCAGGACCATCTGCAAGGAAGGAACCGCGGGTGACGTCATGTATGTCGTCCTCGATGGCGAGCTGGAAGTCAGCGCCGGCGGCAAGCTGATCGAGGTGGCGAAGCCCGGGGACGTGGTCGGTGAAATGGCGCTGATCGACACCAAGGCGAGAAGCGCGACGGTCGTGGCCAAGACCGATTGCCGCCTGGTGCCGATCAACGAAAAGCGCTTCCTGGTGCTGGTGCACCAGACGCCGATATTCGCGCTGCTCGTCATGCGCACGCTCGCCGACCGGCTGCGGCGCATGCTCGCCGCTCGCAACGCCTGAGATTCGCCGTGCGGCGCCGCTTGCGGCGCTAGTGGTGCAGGATCTTCGACAGGAACAGCTGCGCCCGCTCGGAGCGCGGCGTGCCGAAGAAGTCGTCCTTGGTGCAGTCCTCGATGATCTTGCCCGCGTCCATGAAGATCACGCGGTGCGCGACCTTCCTCGCAAAGCCCATCTCGTGCGTGACGACCATCATCGTCATGCCTTCCCGCGCCAGCTCGACCATCACGTCGAGCACCTCGTTGATCATCTCCGGGTCGAGCGCCGAGGTCGGCTCGTCGAACAGCATCGCGATCGGGTCCATCGACAGCGCGCGGGCGATCGCAACGCGCTGCTGCTGCCCGCCCGAGAGCTGGCCGGGAAACTTGTCCTTGTGCGCGAGCAGGCCGACGCGATCGAGCAGCTTGAGGCCCTTCTCGCGAGCTGCGTCCTCGGTGCGGGCGAGCACCTTGATCTGGCCGAGCGTCAGGTTCTCGGTCACCGAGAGGTGCGGGAACAGCTCGAAGTTCTGGAACACCATGCCGATGCGCGAGCGCAGCTTCGGCAGGTCGGTCCTGGGATCGCCCACCGAGATGCCGTCGACCGAGATCTCGCCCTTCTGGAACGGCTCGAGCGCGTTCACGCACTTGATGATCGTCGACTTGCCGCTGCCCGAGGGGCCGCAGACCACCACGACCTCGCCCTTCTTCACCTCGGTCGAGCAGTCGGTCAGCACCTGGAAGGTGCCGTACCACTTGCTGATGTTCTTGATCGAGATCATGAGGTTTTCCCGTAGTTTCCCGTGGCTCTAGGCTCAGCGGATGATGGCGATGCGCGCCTGCAGCTGCTTGACCAGCGACGACAGGCCGAAGGAGATGATGAAGTAGACCAGCGCCGCAAACGTGTACATCTCGACCAGCCGGTAGTCGCGGTTGGCGACCTTGGCCGCGGCGCCGAAGAAGTCGGTGGCCGAGATCACGTAGACGAGCGAAGTGTCCTGGAACAGGATGATGGTCTGCGTGAGCAGCACCGGCAGCATGTTGCGAAACGCCTGCGGCAGCACGATGCGGCCCATGGTCTGCCAGTAGTTCAGGCCGAGCGCGTACCCCGCCCATACCTGGCCGCGCGCGATGGACTGGATGCCCGCGCGCATGATCTCGCAGTAGTAGGCTGCCTCGAACATGGTGAACGTGATCAGCGCGGAGTAGAAGGCGCCGATCGGGATCGGCTTGCCTTCGTGCATGACCCAGCCGTAGATGTACGGCACGAGGAAGAAGAACCAGAAGATCACCAGCACCAGCGGCAGCGAGCGCATCAGGTTCACGTAGCCGCCTGCGACCACGGAAAGCACGCGGAATTTCGACAGCCGCATCATCGCCAGCAGCGTGCCGAAGAAGATCCCGCCCACCATCGCCAGGAAGGTCAGCGTCAGCGTGAAGGTCATGCCCTCCCTGAACAGGTAGACCCAGGAGCGCTGGATGACGTCGAAGTCGAAGCCGGAATCCACGGCTCAGTGCCCCCCGGCGGGCGCCGACGCGCTGATCATGCCGGGCACGCGCACCTTTTTCTCCAGCGCGCGCATCGCGAAAACGACCACCAGGTTGGTGAGCAGGTAGATCACGGTCGCGGCCGCGAAGGCCTCGAAGACCTTGAAGCTGAACTCCTGCATCGCGCGCGCGCGGCCGGTAAGCTCCAGCAGGCCGATGGTCAGCGCCACCGAGGAGTTCTTGATCACGTTCATGAATTCCGAGGTCAGCGGCGGCAGCACGATGCGGAACGCCATCGGCAGCAGCACGAACCGGTAGGTCTGCCCGAGCGTCAGCCCGAGCGCGGTGCCGGCCATGCCCTGGCCGCGCGACAGCGACTGGACGCCGGCCTTCACCTGCTCGGCGACGCGCACCGACGTGAACAGGCCGAGGCACATCACCGCCGGAAAATACTGGCTCCAGGGCGGCGGCATCTGCTTGATCCAGTCGCCGAGCCCCTTCGGCAGGAATTCCGGCACCACGAAGAACCACAGGAACATCTGCACGATCAGCGGCACGTTCCTGAAGATCTCGACGTAGGCGTTGCCGAGGCGCACCACCCACTTGTATGGAGTGGTGCGCAGCGTGCCGACCACCGAACCGATCGCCAGCGCGATGACCCAGGCGGCGAGGGCGGTGGCGAGCGTCCAGCCCAGGCCGACGATCAGGTAGTGAAGATAGGTCCCTGTGCCGCCCGGCTCGGGCGAGAGCAGGATGCCCCAGTTCCAGTTGTAGTTCAGCGGGCCCTCAACGAAAAACGGGGAACCCGAGTTCCCCGTCGTTGCACGTGTTCAGCTTATTCGTAGGCCTTGGGATCGCCCGAGTCGGTGGGCTTGGCGACCACCTTCTTGAACGCTGCGCCCATCGGCAGATTCAGGTTGATGTTCTTCGGCGGGATCGGCTTCTCGAACCACTTCGAGTAGATGGCGTTGATCTGGCCGGACTTGTAGACCTCGGTCATCGCTCGGTCGGCGCAAGCCTTGAACGCCTTGTCGTCCTTGCGCAGCATGATGCCGTAGGGCTCGACCGAGGTCGCTTCCGCCGAAATCGCGTAGTCGGCCGGATTGCGCGCCTGCGCCGCGAGGCTGGCGAGCAGGATGTCGTCCATCGCGAACGCCACCGCGCGGCCGGTCTCCACCATCTGGAACGCTTCCGGATGGCCGTTGGCCGAGATGATGTTCATGCCGAGGTTCTTCGCCGCGTTGATTTCGGTCATGCCCTTGATGTTGGTAGTGCCCGCGGTCGAGACGATCGTCTTGCCCTTCAGGTCGGCGAGCTTGCCGAC
Source organism: Burkholderiales bacterium (assembly GCA_036007105.1). GTDB lineage: Bacteria > Pseudomonadota > Gammaproteobacteria > Burkholderiales > SG8-39 > 2-02-FULL-66-14. Next base: position 7,172 of record DASYPC010000495.1, read on the forward strand.
GTTGGAGGACTTCTTGTAGACCCAGCGGTTCGCGGTGACGAAGTGCGTGATCGTGAACCACACCTGCTCCTGGCGCGCGATGTTGTTCGTCGTCGAGCCGCACTCGAGGTCGATCGTGCCGTTCGCCATCAGCGGA
>DASYPC010000496.1:0-2914 GCA_036007105.1 Burkholderiales bacterium
CCGGCACGACGCGATCGGCCTTGCGCTCGGCACGTGGGCGTCGATACGGGAACGCGGTCGTGTCGCGCGTGCTCGCGACCGCTTGGCTCATGATCGCCGGACGCTCGCGCCCCTGCACGGCGTCGCCGCGGGCGATTCCCGGCGCTGCGACTTCGCGCGGCAGGCGGTCGAGATAGACCGTCGCCGGCCCCATCAGGAAATGATCGTGGTCCCGCACGCGCCGGCCGTCCGCCTCGGCTTTCGCAAGATGCCCGGCCTGCGTGCCGAACGTGATGGCGTGTCCGGGGCACACGCTGGCGCAAGCAGGCGTTCCGCCGACCGCGCGGCGATCGGCGCAGAGGTCGCACTTGACGGCGTGATGGTCGACGCGGTCGTAACCCATCGCGCCGTAGGGACACGCGATCACGCATTCGCCGCATCCCGTACAGCGGTCCTCGACGACGCTGACGACGCCGGTTGCCGGGTCCTTGACGATGGCCTTGGGATTGACCGGGCACGCCCTGAGGCAGGCGGGCCGCTCGCAGTGCTGGCAGGTGACGGTGAGGAAGTCGAGCGCTGCGCCATTCGCATCGCCGAGCCAGACGACCTTGTTGCGGTATTCGCCCGGCCCGAGCCCGTGCTCCTGCTTGCAGGCAGCCTCGCAGCTCTTGCAGCCGATGCAACGCTCCAGATCGATCATCAGCGAGAGGCGTTCCATCGCTACCATGCCGTCAGGTGCCACCACGTGATCGGTTCGCCGCCGGCGACGTAGCCGGCGAAGAACGTCACCGTGATGACGTGGATCACGAGGCCCAGCACGAAGAGATAGGCGAGCGCCAGGTGCAGCGGCCGCCACCAGGCCTGCTGCGCGCCAACCGAGGCGCGCGTTCCAATCAGGCCGTTTTCCTCCCGGGTCAGGCTTGCGTATTGCCCACTGGCGCGTGGCGAGCGAATCCAGTGCACCAGCGTCGGCGAGAACGTAGCTTCCTGTGCGACAGAATCCAGCGAGGCGAGGAGTGCGCGCTTTCGCTCGATGACCGCAGCCAGCGCTGCGCGGTCCTTCTGCGCTACTGGTGCAAAGCCACGCTGCTTGGTCGCGAACGTGGCGGCCATCCGCGCCGACAAGCGCACGCGCGCCCACACGCCGAGCACGATCAGTCCGAGCAGGGCGAGAAGCAGCAACGCCGGCGGCCGGCGCAAGAAACCGGCGGAATGGATCACGACCAGCACGGTTCCCAGAGTACCGCAGACGATGTGCGCGATGAACCACGCGGGCGCCAGCGCACCGTGCCCGGAACGCTTTACCACCACGAACACCATCGACACGAGAAGGAGCAGCGCGCCGAGGACGCCGGCGATGTACAGCTCCGGGCTTCCGGGCGTGCTCCAGGAAATACGCAGGGCCGGACGCAACGCGAACCACGCCGCGATCGCGAGCGCGGCGGCGCCGACGATCCAGACCAGCATCCGGTCCGGAAGGTCAGGGCGCTTCATTCGAACCCTGCGGTCCGAAACGCGCATCGATGAATTTGCGCGCCTCGGCAAAGCTCGCCTGAGCGGTTGGCGAGTCGAAGCCTGGATGCGTGCGCACGCCAAAGCCGTGGCGGGCGCCTTCGTAGTATTTGAACTCGATCGGCCGCCCGGCGTCGCGTACGCGCTCTTCCAGCCGCCGCATGCCTTCGATCGGCGCCTGCTCATCCTGGGTGCCGTGCAGGATCAGTGTGGGGACTTCGATTCTCTGCGCGAGATCGTAGGGCTGCAGTCCCGGGTGGGCGCGCTCGGGCCGGAAGGCGAATCCATGAAAGATTACGACGAGGCGTATGTCCGGATGCGCGGTCGCGGCCATCAACGCATGCACGCCGCCGCGGCAGAATCCGAATACCGCCAGGCGTTGATGATCCGCAGCGTGATAGACGCGCAGAAACGCGAGCGCGCCTACCAGGTCCGCTTCGACGTGTGCGTCCGGTGGATCGTCGCCGCGGATTTTCCAGCCATGCAGGAGAGCGAGATAGCCCCAGCCCGCGAGCCGCTCGGCGATCTCCGTGTAACCGTCTTCCGGCCCCGCGACGCCCCTCAGGATCAGTACCGCGGGATGCGGCCCCGGGCGGGCGGGTGCGGCCAAGTACGCCGGGATCGACGTCTTGCCATCGGCGCTCGGATAAGTCGTTCGCTCCGTCCGTATCGTCATGCCGGCCAACTCACTGCATGCGAGCCTTGGGCGTCAAGATCGACGCGTTCGACCACTTGCAAAAGGCGAGCGAGCGATTGGCCCTGCAATTCCGCTTCGAGCGTCGCAACATGCGCGCCCGGTCCGAGATCGACTACCAGTCGCGCGGGGTGGCTCGCACGCAGCAACTGAAGCATGGCGACGCGAAAAATCACGCCCGCAGTGCAGCAGACACAGCCGATCGGCGCCCATTTCATTACGACATGCGGCCCGAACGGAGCCGCCGGACTTGCGAACATCCCGCTTCCTGCCCGCAGGACAGCGATCGATTGCCCCGCCGCAAGCGGTTTGACCAGTCGAGCGATCGCCGCATCGCGATCGCCCAACGTGCCGCCGCAGAGCAGCAACACCGGGACGCACGCATTGTCTTCCTTCATTGGCGCCAGATCGGCGGATCGCAGATTCGGGCTGTCTCTCAGCTTGAGGTGTAACTCGCGGTCTAGCAGCAAGCGCGCTGCTTCGACGGGTACGCCACAGACCCGTAAGAGCAAAAGACGCAGCAGTCGCCAGGTTTCGGGCGCAAAACCCTGCCGCAGTTTGCGCATTCATAGAAGAACTGACACTCGTCCGTCGGCATGATCGCGGATCTGGAGCTCGCGCAGGCCGGACACGTAAGGACGGATTCAAGGATGGGCATTAGTCCGCCTAAGACACTACCCAGATTCGGGTTCGAGGGTAGTCTGCACCGGTTAGGTACTCGTAGCAATC
>DASYPC010000497.1:0-1551 GCA_036007105.1 Burkholderiales bacterium
CTCTTGAGCACGCGCCAGACGCGCTTGTCCCATTCGAGAAGTTGCCCGGGACGGATTTCGACTGCCTCGACTTTGGCCATGGAGATGTTCGCCTGCGGAAAAAGGCCGAGATTTTACACGTTTTATAATGAAATCAATGGCGTTCGACTCGAAAAGTTTTGTCGCCGGCCTGTCCAATCTGCCGGGCGTTTATCGCATGCTCGGAAAAGACGGCGAGGCGCTGTACGTCGGCAAGGCGCGCGACCTCAAGAAGCGCGTCGCCTCGTACTTCCAGAAGCAGGCGCAGAGCCCGCGCATCGAGATGATGCTGACCCAGGTCACCGCGATGGAGGTCACCGCCACGCGCTCGGAGGGCGAGGCGCTGCTGCTGGAAAACAACCTGATCAAGAGCCTCGCGCCGCGCTACAACATCCTGTTCCGCGACGACAAGTCCTACCCATACCTCATGGTTACCGGGCACACTTACCCGCGCCTCGGCTTCCACCGCGGCGCCAAGGACAAGAAGCATCGCTATTTCGGACCCTTTCCCCACGCCTACGCGGTGCGCGAGTCGATCCAGCTCCTGCAGCGGGTGTTTCGCCTGCGCACCTGCGAGGACACGGTGTTCGAGAACCGCTCGCGGCCCTGCCTGCTTCACCAGATCCAGCGCTGCACGGCGCCATGTACCGGCAAGATCGCGCCCGAGCCGTATGCCGAGGATGTGGCGAACGCGATCCTGTTCCTGGAAGGGCGCGAGGACGACGTCATCAAGGGGCTAACGGAGAAGATGCAGCGCGCCGCCGACGAGAAGCACTACGAGCAGGCGGCGGTCTATCGCGACCAGGTGCGCGCGCTCGCGCGCGTGCAGGCGCGCCAGTACGTCGAGTCGCACCGCGGCGTCGACGCCGATGTCGTGGCCTGCGTGATCGAGGGCGGCGTCGCCTGCGTCAACCTGGTGATGATCCGCGCCGGGCGCCATGTCGGCGACCGCAGCTTCTTTCCGGCGAACGCCGAAGGTGCGGAAGCGGCCGAGGTCGTGGCGGCGTTCCTCGAGCAGCACTACCTCGAGCAGCCGCTGCCGGGCCTGGTGATCGCGAGCGAGGCGGTCGAGATCGAGAACGTGCAGGTTGTGACCCCCTCCCATGGCGAGCGGCGTGTGTGGCTCGACATGGCGCGCAAGAACGCCTTGCTCGCGATCGCGCAGCACGTGCGCGACCGCTCGACGCAGGAGACCCGCCTCGCGGCGTTGCGCGAAGCGCTGGGCCTGCCCGAAGGCGCGAGCCGTGTCGAGTGCTTCGACATCAGCCACACGATGGGGGAGGCGACGGTGGGGAGCTGCGTGGTGTACGACCGCCAGCAGATGCAGAAGTCGGAGTACCGGCGCTTCAACATCCGCGGCATCACGCCGGGCGACGACTACGCGGCGATGCGCCAGGTGCTCGAGCGCCGTTATGAGCGGGTCACCGCCGAAAGCGGCAAGGTGCCCGATCTGGTGCTGATCGATGGTGGCAAGGGGCAGGTCGGCGTCGCGCGCGGCGTGCTGGCCGATCTCGGGCTGCATCAGGTCTGCGT
>DASYPC010000498.1:0-3497 GCA_036007105.1 Burkholderiales bacterium
GACCGCCCTGCTTGTCCGCCTTGGTCTTGATCCGCGTCGTATTGAGGCCGGTGTTGGGCTCGGTGACGGCGAAGCAGGCGCGCTCCTTGCCGGCGATCAGCCCGGGCAGCATGCGCTTCTTCTGCTCCGTCGAGCCGAACACCACGACCGGGTTGAGGCCAAAGATGTTCATGTGCACCGCCGAGGCGCCCGAGAATCCGCCGCCGGATTCCGAGATCGCCTGCATCATGATCGCCGCCTCGCAGATGCCGAGCCCCGCGCCGCCGTACTCCTCCGGCATCGCGATCCCGAGCCAGCCGTCCTGGGCGAGCGCGCCGTGCAGCTCGGACGGAAAACCGCCTTCCTTGTCCTTCTTCAGCCAGTATTCGTCGCCGAACTGTGCGCAGAGTTTCGCGACCGCCTCGCGGATCCGCTCCTGCTCCGGCGTGAAGGAGAAATCCATGTCAGGTTTTCCTGCGCGCCGGGTGCTCTTGGTACGGCGGCGCATAGATCACGAGAAGCTTCGCGCGCTCGCTCGTGACGAGGAAGACATGCATCGAATCGGGCGGGAAAAAGCACGCTTCGCCCGGCTTCATCTCGAACTTCTCCCCCGCCACCTCGACATGCGCCTCGCCTTCGAGCAGATAGCACACCTGCTCGATGCCGGGATGCGCATGCGGCAGCGCGCCTTTGCCGCGCTCAATTTCGCCCACGAGGACTTCGAGCTGTTTCGCGCCGACGGTTTCCGCACCGATCAGCCGGAAGTTCTTCGTGCCGGTGTGATTCGTCGGCGAGTATGGCTGCACGTCCGATTGCCGGATGCGGTACTTCGGCTTCATGCGCGCGCATCCATCCAGTTGTAGAGCGCGAGCCCGCCGTCGACGACGATCTCCGCGCCGGCGACGTAGCGGCCGAAGCGCTCCGAGAGCACCGCGACCGCCATGGCCGCGACATCCTCGGGCTTGCCAAAGCGCCCGAGCGGAATGCGCGATTCGAGATTCGCCGTCGCAGGGCTCAGCTTGAAGCCGCCACCCGGCACCGCGCCGGGAAGAATCGCGTTGACGCGGATCCCATGCGGCGCGAGCGCGCGTGCGAACTCCTTCATGAGCATAGTCTGTCCCCCCTTCGCTGCGCTGTAGTGCGGCAGGTTGCGCGGCGAGTCCGCGTGCAACGAGGTCAGAAACAGCATGCGACCCTTGATCGACTGCTCGCGCATGTGGCGGCCAAGCGCCTGCGCCAGGATGAACCCCGCATTCAAGTTTACTTCGAGCATCTCGCGCCAGACCGACTCGCTCACTTCGAGCGCAGAGTCCGTCTCATTGCGCCGCGGGCAGGCCGCATGCACGAAGATCGAGACCCGGCCCAATTCGCGAATCGCTCTCTGCGCGAGCCGGCTCGCCTCGCCCGCCGCGGAAAGATCGCAATCCTCGCGATCGGAAGCGATGACTGTGGCACCCTCTTCCGCGATCGCAGCGGCGATCGCCTTTCCGATTCCCTGCGCCGCGCCCGTGACGAGCGCGGTGTCGCCTTCAAGCAGCCGGGGCGTCATGCGCGACCTGCGCCGCTGGGCGCCGCTCGCGCACCAGCAACAGGTACGCGGTCGGAATGACGAACAGCGTGAACAGCGTGCCGAGCATCAATCCGCCGACGATCACCCAGCCGATCGGCTGGCGCGCCTCGGCGCCGGCGCCGGTCGCCAGCGCGAGCGGAACGGCGCCGAGCACCATCGCACCGGTGGTCATCAGGATCGGCCGCAGGCGCAGCGTCGAGGCTTCGATCACCGCGTCGAGTTTCGGCATGCCGCGCGCGCGCAGCTGGTTGGCGAACTCGACGATCAGGATCCCGTGCTTGGTGATCAGCCCGATCAGCATCACCATGCCGACCTTGGAGTACACGTTGAGCGTGCCGCCGCTGAGCTTGAGCGCGAGCAGAGCGCCGAGCGAGGCGAGCGGCACGGTCAGCATGATCACGAACGGCGAAACGAAGCTCTCGAATTGCGCCGCGAGCATCAGATAGATGAAAGCGAGCGCCAGCAGGAAAGCGAACGCGAGCGCCGTGCCGGACTCGCGGAATTCGCGCGACGGGCCGTCGAGCGCGATGCGCGCGGTCGCATCGAGCGTTTCCTTCGCGGCGCCCTCGAGCAGCTCCAGCGCCTCGCCGAGCGTATAGCCGGGCGCGACGTTCGCCGACAGCAGCGCCGCGCGCTGGCGGTTGAAGTGGTTGAGCTCCTTCGGGCCGACCGTCTCGCGCACCTTGACCAGGTTGGCCAGCTGCACCAGCTGCCCGTCGCGCGCGCGCACGAAGATCGAGGTGAGGTCGGCCGGCGTGGCGCGGTCCTTCGCTTCGAGCTGCACGATCACGTCGTACTGCTTGCCCTCGCGCTTGAAGCGCGTGACCTGGCGCCCGCCGAGCAGCGTCTCCAGTGTGCGGCCGATCGTCTCGACGTCGATGCCGAGCGCAGCCGCCTTGGTGCGGTCGATGTCCACCGCGAGCTGCGGCTTGTTGAGGCGCAGGTCCACGTCGGGGTTGGCGAGCGCCTTCGACTCGCGCGCCTTGGCGAGCAGCCGGTTGGTCATGGCTTCCAGCTCCTCGTAGGAGTTGGCCTGGATCACGAACTGCACCGGCGGGTTGCGGAAGCTCTGCCCGAGCGAGGGCGGGTTGATCGGGAAAGCGAGCACCCCGGGCAGCGTGCCGAACATGCGTGGCCCCAGCTCTCCCGTGATCTCCTGCGTCTTGCGCTTGCGCTCGTCCCACGGTGCGAGCTGGCTGAAACCGATTCCCAGGTTGACCGGATTGGGCCGCTCGAGGCCCGGCGCCACCACCGTGAAGTACGAACGGATCTCCGGCACCTTCGAGAACATGCGCTCGATTTCGCGCATGTAGCCGTCGGTGTAGTCCATCGAGGCGCCTTCCGGCGCGAGCACCAGCGTGATGAAGAAGCCCCGGTCCTCGAGCGGCGAAAGCTCGTCCTTGAGAGTCATGTACACGGCCACGGAACCCGCCAGCACTGCGAAGAACGCGACGACCACGATCACCCGGACGCGCAGCAGCCAGCCGAGCGCGCGGCGGTACCCGTCGTTCATGCCGTGGAAGAAACGCTCCATCGCGAGGTACAGCCCGCCGTGCTTCTCGTGCGCCTTCAGGATCCTGGAGCACATCATCGGGGTCAGGGTCAGCGCGACGAACCCCGACACGGCGACCGCCGACGCGACCGTGAGCGCAAACTCGGCGAACAGCCGGCCGGTGTTGCCGGTGACGAACGCCACCGGCGCGAACACCGCCGTCAGCGTGAGCGACATCGCGATCACCGCGAACGCGATCTCGCGCGAACCATCCACCGACGCCTGATAGGGCGATTTCCCGAGCTCGAGGTGCCGGTGACAGTTCTCGAGCACCACGATGGCATCGTCCACCACCAGCCCGATCGCGAGCACCAGGCCGAGCAGCGTCAGCACGTTGATCGAAAAACCGAGCAGATACAGAAACAGGAACGATCCGACGAGCGACACCGGGATCGT
>DASYPC010000499.1:0-1573 GCA_036007105.1 Burkholderiales bacterium
CCACGCCTGCAATGCCGCGTCGCGTGCTGCTGCATGGCCGAACGAGACGCCGCGCATGAGCCGCCAGCCGCGCTGGTGCAGCGTCGCGCCGTCGGCTTCGAGCCTTACGTCCTCGCCCTGCGCGGCGAGCATCCGCGCGAGATAGTCGATGAAGCTTCCGGCGCCGACCTGCGCGTACGTTTCCTCGAAGTAATGCAGGCCGATCAGGCGCGCAGCGCGCGCGATCTCGGCCATCGCCATCATGCTGCCGAGCTGCTCTGCGAGCACCGGCATGAACGTACGCACGTATTCCATCGCATACGAGCGATAGGTCTTGTGGAGGCGCTCGGGCGGCCAGCTTGCAGCGTCGAGTTGCGGCAGATCGTTCGCGTCGACGTGCGGCATGCGCTCGCCCCGCGTGAACCGGACGCGCTCGTTCTCTGCGAGCGGATGGTCGTATTCGCAGTAGTAGCCCTCGAGTCCCGGGTCGCCGTTGACGGTCTGGCCGGTGCAGACGAAACCGAGGCGCTGGTTGCCGAGCGACACACCGTTGTGGCCGTGCCATCCGTGCAGCATCGCTTCGTTCACTTCGCGCGGGATCGCGCAGATCGCCGCGCCTCTCCAGATCCATCGCGGCGGCGGATAGCGCACCCATGCCTTGCGGTCGCTTTCCTGGAAAAACTCCGTCTTCACGCCACCCAGCGCATTCGAGTGATAGTGATAGAGCGCGCAGGCCACCGCATGCGGCAGCCCGTCGAGACCGAGCTTCTTCAAGCCCGGGAGGAATTTCTCCAGGTGCTGCTGGCGGAAATGCCGGAATACAAATTCGCGCGCGACCGTGGTGCCGTGGCGGCTGACGAGCGAGAGAACCAGCCCGGTCATCCACGCGTTGTAGAGCGTCGCGATCGCGCGGTAGCCGGGCAGGTCCGGTTCGATAACCTTCGTCAAGGCGCTCGTCTGACCTGATAATTTACTATGAGATCCCGAGCGCATCGCCAGAGGAGCCTTTCCATGCCAGGACGTCCGGTAGACATCGAAGGTCTGAAGAGCGCATCTGTCGAGGAATTGCGTCAGATGGCGCCGCGCGCAGGCATGCCGTTCAACCTCGCGAAGCTCGGCCACGTCGTGATCAAGGTGCGCGACATGAAGCGCTCCGTCGAGTTTTACACCGGCGTCCTTGGGCTACGCGTCTCGGACGTCTATCCCGAGACGATGATGAAGGGCGGCATGGTGTTTCTCCGCTGCAATACCGATCATCATTGCCTCGCGCTGATCGGCGGGCTGCAGGGCGATTCGAGCGCGCGCGGGATGCATCACTTCGCGTTCGAGGTCGCGACGCTCGCCGAGGTCTTGCGCGCGCGCGAGCATCTGCGCGCCGCGAACGTGCAGATCGACTTCGAAGGACGGCGGCGCGCCGGCTGCCAGATCGCGATCGAGTTCCGCGATCCGGACAATCATCACCTCGAGATCTACTGCTTCCTCGACCAGGTTGGCAGCGACGGACGCGTGCGCCCGCCAGAGGAATGGCGCGAGGAAACTTCGCTCGAGGATGCGATCGCTCAGCCGGCGCCCGGACAGGACACTACGCTGCACG
>DASYPC010000500.1:0-3789 GCA_036007105.1 Burkholderiales bacterium
CTTCACGAAATCGATGCGCTCGAGGTCGGGCCGGGAAGCAAGAAACGTATCGAGCCGCGCGGTCCGGACCGTGATGTGCGAAAAATCCCCGTCCAGACGTCCCAGCCGGGACCCGCCGCTGTTGGCGCGCTCGACCGAGAACTCCGTCGTCCCATCCGTGGCGCTGAGCGCGAGTTGCTGCACTTCGACCCAGCTGTGCCGGTTGACGCGCGCGGTCTTGACGATCGTTTCCGCCAGGTACGGAACCGGCTCGAACGCGATGACCCGGCCGAGAGGGCCGACGCGCAACGCCATCGGCAGCGTCCAGTCGCCGACGTTGGCGCCGATGTCGAGAACGCAGTCCCCGGGCCGGCACAACGGTTCGATCAGCTCGATCTGCGTCGCCGGTTTGAAGAGGCGATGGCCTGCGGTCACATCGACGTGCTTGGGAACGTGCACGATGCGCCCGTCGGTCCGGGTCACGTAGCCGCCCGGCCAGTGATCGAGCGCGTCGTGCCGCAGCGTATTGCGGAAATACGGAATCCGCATCCACCACGGAGCGCTTTCCGCCCTGCGCGCACGATAGCGCCGCAGCCAGGACAGATCGCGGATCAGCCTCGCCAGCGTGCGTGCCATGGACCGAATGCTAAGACAAATCCGGAAGTGCCGAGCGCCAGACGCGCGCAGCATCGACGAGGCGCTGCGCACGGTGCTGATAGGTGTGATCGCGCATCACCCTGGCGTGCGCCGCCTCGGCGATCGCACGCGTCTCGGGAAAATGCGCGATGAAGTAGCGGATGCGCGCTACGCAGTCCTCGAAATCACGAAAGCTCGCCCACTCGCGAGCCAGGTCGAAATCGTCACCGGCGTGGCGCCGCTCGTCCGCAAGCACGAATCCGCCCCGCGCCGGAACGCCGTAGCACCGCTCCGGGAGTCCCCACGACCCCTCGACACCGCGGCGCGAGCGGTGATCGCACGACGACCGGTAGCTCAGATTGATGACCGAGCGCTGGATGACCTCGATCTGCTCGGCCTCGCTCATGCCGCTCGAGTGGCGAAACAGCACTCGCAGGCCCTGCGCTTCGAGCCGCGGCGCCAGCGCGGCGAGAAAGCGCTGGCGCTCGGCGTGTTCCTTGTAGCGCGCCCCGTCCAGATTCCCGACGAAGCTCACGTCCCAGCGGAAGAACGCGGGATCGCGCATCTCTTCGAGCGTCCGGCCATGCAGGTTGAAGTGGCGCGTCCAAACGGCATTGGCGCTGTACAGTTTGACGGGCGCGAAGTCGTAGGTCGGTTGCAGCGTGTGAGTCGCGTAGAGATCGAGCAGCCCGAGCCATTCGAAGAGCTTCAGCCGCGGAACGCGCACACCCAGGTGCCAGGGTGCGTCGCGATCGATGCCGATCAGCGGTACGCGCGCGCCGGAGAGCAGCCGCTTCAGCCGCAGCGTCGCCCAGGGCATTCGTACTCCGTCATACAGGCCGATGAAGCACAGGGCGGCGCGCGCGAGCTGGTCCGGCGTCGGCTGCAGGACGTCGGCGGCAGTCTGGTAGCCGAGCGTCTCGAAAGCGTCGCGGTATGCTTCGGTCCGCATGCGCAGACCGAACAGGATCAGATTGCGCTCGCCGTCCATGCGGATCAGGAAAGGCTCAGTTGATTGACCTGGCGCCGCCGCAGGCGGTGCTCGCGATCGTCGTCTCGCGGATCGGCGATACGCTGCTCGCTACGCCCGCGCTGCGCGCGATCGCGGGGGCGTGGCCGGACGCGAAGCTCACGTGCCTTGCACATCCGAAGCGCGCCGAGGTGCTCCGCAACCTGCCCTTTCTCCACAGGGTTGGCGTGATCACCAAGACCCGCGCGCCGCTGCTGGGCAGGATTTCAAGGCAGCGCTTCGGTCTTGCGTTCGTCTACGGGCACGACCGGCCGCTGGTCGAATACGCGCTGCGTGTCGCCGCTCGGGTGATTGCGTTCGACCAGGGGGACGAAAGCGTCAATCGACGCCTCTATCGGTCGGTGACGCTGCCGCCGCACCAGCAGATGCACGCGGTGCGCTATCGGCTGGCGCTGCTTGCGCCCCTTGGGATCGCGTCGCAAGGCCTCGCTCTTTCCTATCGCGTGACAGATTCTGAAAACCGCTGGGCGCGGCACCGGCTGCGCGCCCAGCTCGCCGGCGGCTGCCGGCCGCTGATCGGCCTGCAGATCGCGAGCTTTCCGACCAAGGCGTACCGGGACTGGCCGATCGAGAATTTCATCGATCTGTGCCGCAGGATCCGGTCGCATCATCCAGGCGCGCATTTTCTCATCTTCGGCGGAAAGCTGGAGCGCGAGCGTACCAAGCTTCTGTACGAAAAGCTGCGCGGGTGCGCGACCCACTATGCCGGTCGCCTGAGCCTGCGCCAGACCGCGGCGATAATGAATCAACTGGATCTCTACATTGGTGTCGACACCGGGCCGACTCACATCATGGGCGCACTGCACCGCCCGATGGTCGCGCTTTATCACGGCTATTCGCCGAGCAGCTTGCTCGCCCCGCTGGAGCATCCGTCGCTCTACGCAGTGGACCATCCGCAGGCCGGACCGGACTGCAGTCCCGACGCGTCGATGGCGGCGATTTCGGTCGATCAGGTCTGGCTGCGCGTCGCCGAAGCGCTCGGGCGGCACTTCGCTGCCGCGAAACGATGAGCGCCGCGCCTGCGCTGAGCCTGGTTGTCCCGGTCTACAACGTGGCCCCGTTCCTGCCGCGCTTTCTCGAGAGCCTTGGCTCGGTAGCAGCGGGGACTGCGGAGATTGTCGTGGTGGACGACGGCTCGACGGACGAATGCCCGCGCCTGCTCGCCGAGTTCGGCGAGCGCCACCGGCACGTTCGCATCGTGCGGCAGGCGAACGGCGGCCTGTCCGCAGCGCGCAACACGGGTCTTGCGCTGGCGCAGGGGCGCTATGTCGCGTTCGCGGATTCCGACGACTGGTTCGAGCCCGGGTACTACGAGCGGCTGCTCGGGCTTTGCCTTGCACACGGACTCGACATGGCGGTGGGGAACGCGATGTATCACTTCGAGGGGCGGCGCGAGGATTGCCCGATCTTCGAAGACGCGCCGCCCGCCGGCGTGATTCGCGGCGCCGAATTTCTGCGCGCGCGGCTGCGCGCTCGCACCTTTCTCCACATGGTCTGGATGCACGTCTACCGGCGCGAGCTGATCGAATCGCGCGCGATGCGCTTCGTTGCGCCGTTCATCCACGAAGACGTTCCCTGGACGACCCGGATGCTGCTCGCGTCAGAGCGGCTGATGTACGACGCGACCCCCGGCTATCACTACCGGCAGCGCGTGCGGCGCTTTGATCCGCAGGCGTCCGATCGCCGGCTGCTGCTCGTGATCGAGAGCTCGCTCCACAACGCGCGCGTTCTGGATGCGATCGCAGCCGAGCTGCCAGACGACCCGGAGCTGCAACGGTTGCTGCGCTGGCAGCTCGTCGACGGGGCGCTCTCGGTCTTCCACAAGCTGCGGCAGCTTCACTCGGCACAAATCCGCAGCGAATGCCAGCGGCGCCTGCGGCGCGAGAGGTTCCACCACCTGTTGTGGCGCAACGCAGTCGAGCTGCGCCAAAAACGCCGCATCGCACGCAACTACCTCAAGGCGCTCGCTGCGCTCTGATCGCGTGCGCATGCCCCCGGTCTGTCATCAGGTCAACCTGCAGCGCGGCTTTGGCGGCGGCGAGGTGTACACCGCGTTCTTTGCCCGCGCCCTCGAGGCGTTGGGCGTGCACACAGTGCTGTACGCACATCGTGAGGCTTCGTTCTGGGAGGCGCATCTCCCGGCC
>DASYPC010000501.1:0-2578 GCA_036007105.1 Burkholderiales bacterium
CGCTCACCCGCATGATAGAAAAACCGAGGACGTTGCCGTTTTCATCGACTTTTTCCATCACATGCGGATTCGATGTCTCGCGGAAGGTTCCCTCGCGCTGGTCGAACATGACTTCGAGGTAGTCGCCCTCCTTGTCGTACCAGATTTTCAGTCGCTTTTCGGCCATAGCTGTCTGCCTCCGGTCGGCCTGCTCATCAGGTAGGCCGTCAGGACGAAAGCATCATTGTCCGCCACCTTGACCACGACGCAAAGATGCTTGTCGCCGACCTTGGTGGCTACGTACAAACGATAGTAGAGCCGCGCCTGCGGGTCACCGAGCGACTCGAGCACTCTTTCCGGGCTTCGAACCGTCTCTTCGATGCGGCTCTCCATCCCTTGCATCTCCGGATGCTCGAGAATGTGAGCGAGTCTCTCCTCGGTGAGGCGGATTGGCCTCCCTTCGAAATCGATCAGTATTTTCATCGGCTCCCCTGCCGATCAACGCGCGGGGCGCAAGCGCGATGACGAACAGAAAATGCAGTACCGGCTGGAAACAGTGAAAATGCAGACAAAAATAGGGACGCACCCCATTTCTTATCGTGTTGATTTCGATCGCCTCTACCGCACCGAGTCGCGGCGTGTATTCGCGACGCTGGTGCGGCTGCTCGGCGACTTCGACCTTGCCGAGGAGGCGCTCTCGGAAGCGTTCCGCGCCGCGCTCGAGCAATGGCCGCGCGACGGCGTGCCGGAGAACCCACGCGCCTGGCTGGTCTCGGCGGGGCGTTTCAAGGCGATCGATGCGGTGCGCCGCCGCGCGCGCTTCGATCCGCTCGAAGAAGAGCACGCGGAGACGCTCGCCGCCGAAGCGCCTTCGCGCGAAGCCGACGAGATCGAGGACGACCGGCTGCGCCTGATCTTCACCTGCTGCCACCCTGCGCTCGCACCCGATGCGCAGGTTGGGCTGACGCTGCGCGAGGTGTGCGGCCTGACGACCGAGGAGATCGCGCACGCGTTCCTCACGCCGGCGCCGACGCTCGCGCAGCGCATCATGCGCGCGAAAGCGAAGATCCGCGACGCGCGCATCCCCTACGAACTGCCGGGCGCGTCCGAGCTCGCAGCGCGGCTCGATGCCGTGCTGCGCGTTCTGTATCTCGTCTTCAACGAAGGGTATTCCGCCTCGGCCGGCGAGGCCGTCACCCGCGCCGAACTCTCGGGCGAAGCGATCCGCGTCGGCCGGCTGCTGGTGGAATTGCTGCCCGAGCCGGAAGCGCTCGGCCTGCTCGCGCTGATGCTGCTGCTGGAATCGCGGCGCGAGGCGCGCAGCTCGCCCACGGGCGACATCGTGCTGCTCGAGGACCAGGATCGCAGCCGCTGGGACCGCGCGCTCGTCGCCGAAGGAAGCGCGCTCGCGGAGCGCGCGCTCGGCTCCGGCCGCTTCGGGCCCTACGGACTGCAGGCGGCGATCGCCGCGGTGCACGCCGAAGCGCCGAGCGTCGCGGCGACCGACTGGAGCCAGATCATCGGGCTCTACGACGTGCTCGCTCGCTACGAGCCTTCGCCGGTGGTCGAGCTGAATCGCGCAGTGGCAGTCGCGATGCGCGACGGCCCGCAGGCCGGGCTCGCGCTCGTCGATGCGCTGCTTGCGCGCGGCGAGCTCGCCGACTATCACCTCGCGCATGCGGCGCGCGCCGACCTGTGCCGGCGCCTCGGGCGCAGCGCCGACGCGCGTGCGTCCTACGAGCGTGCGCTCGCGCTCGCGCGCCAGGAACCCGAGCGGCGCTTCCTCGAGCGACGCATCGCGGAAATGTCCTGACGGCTCCGGGTCGATTTGCGGCTCCCCCGTTCGACCAGCAACAAAGGAGCCGCAAATGAAACTCTGGATGATTCTCGCTATCGAACTTCTGATGCCCGGCGGGACCCTGCTCGCCGCTGGGCTGCTGCTCTACCGGCGCAAGAAATCTTTCCGGCCGCTGTCGATCCAGCGCCCGGCCGTTCGACCAGTGAGGTAAGTCACTGAAACCTCAAGGAGAGAGCGATGAAATTCATGATTCTGGTCAAGGCGACGAAGGACTCCGAGGCGGGCAAGATGCCGACCGAGAAGTTGTTTGCCGAGATGGCGTCGTACCACGAGGAGCTCTCCAAGGCGGGCGTGCTGGTCGACGGTTCCGGCCTGCAGGCAAGCGACAAGGGCTGGCGGATCCAGTACGACGGCAAGAAGCGCAGCGTCATCGACGGGCCGTTCGCCGAGACGAAGGAACTCGTCGCCGGCTACACCATCATCAATGTACGCTCGCGCGAAGAGGCGCTCGAGTGGACGAAGCGCTTCCCCAACCCCTCGATCGACGGCGGCCAGGCCGAGATCGAGGTGCGCCAGTATTTCGAGCTCGAGGATTTCCCGCAGAGCCCGACGCTCGACCGCTTCCGCCAGATCGGCATCGGCGAGTAACGCCACCACATCAAGGAGCATGCCCATGACACAGCGAGTCCCGCAAGGAATGCACAGCGTCACCCCGCACCTGGTCTGCGCCGGTGCGGCGCAAGCGATCGAGTTCTACAAGAAGGCGTTCGGCGCGACCGAAGAGGGGCGCATGCCGGGCCC
>DASYPC010000502.1:0-4741 GCA_036007105.1 Burkholderiales bacterium
CGTTCGCATCGAGATCCTTCCGGGCCTGGGCCATTTCCCGCAGATCGAGGCGGCGGACCGGGTGAACGCGCTGCTCGCCACGCTGACGGAGGAAAAATAGGGACGGACCCCATTTTTCGCCGGGAAAATGGGGTCCGTCCCTATTTTTCCTGCTATAAATTGCGCAGGATTGCGGAGGAGCACCCGTGAGCAAGCATCCCACCGAACACATCAGGACGATCGCGCTCGTCGGCCAGTCGGGGTCCGGAAAGACCACGCTCGCCGAGGCGCTGCTCGTGCGCGCGGGGGCGATCCCGGCGGCGGGCAGCGTCGAGCGCGGCACTACCGTCTGCGATTACCAGCCGCTTGAGAAGTCGCTCGGCCATTCGCTCAAGATGGCGGTCGCGACATTCGAGCCGCAGGGCGCGCACGCCGGGCACCGCGTTCACCTGCTCGACACGCCGGGCTATCCGGATTTTCTCGGCCACTCTCTGCCCGCGCTCGCCGCAGTCGAAACCGCAGCGATCGTGATCAACGCGCAGAACGGCATCGAGATGATGACCAACCGCTTCATGCAGTGGGCGGGCAAGCGCGGGCTCGACCGCCTGATCATCGTCAACAAGATCGACGCCGAGAATGTCGACCTGCCCGAGCTGCTCGAGGAGATCCAGGCGGCGTTCGGCAAGGAGTGCCTGCCGCTGAACCTGCCGGCGGGAGGCGGAACCCGGGTCTCCGACTGCTTCTTCTCGCCGACCGGCGAAGCCGATTTTTCCTCCGTCGAGGAGGCGCACGGCAAGCTCGTCGACCAGGTGGTCGAGGTCGACGAAAAGCTGATGGAGATTTATCTCGAGAAGGGCGAAGTCGAGCCCGACCAGCTCCACGATCCGCTCGAGCGTGCCTTGCGCGAGGGGCACCTGATCCCGGTGGTGTTCACGTCGGCACGCAGCGGAGCGGGAATCGCCGAGCTGCTCGACGTGATCGTGCGGCTGCTGCCCAACCCGAGCGAAGGAAACCCGCCCGTCTACCTCAACGTCGATTCCGGCGGCACCACCACCGAGCTGACCACCTCGCCCGACCCGGCGAAGCACGCGCTCGCGCACGTCATCAAGGTGGAGATCGATCCGTACATCGGACGCGTTGCGGTATTCCGCGTGCACCAGGGGCGCTTCACGCCGGGCAGCCAGCTCTACGTCGGCGAGAGCCGCAAGCCGATCCGGGCCGGGCACCTGTACATGCTGCGCGGCAAGACCCAGGTGGAGGTCGCCGAGGCGCTTCCGGGCGACATCTGCGCGATCGCGAAGATCGACGAGATCCGGTTCGATCACATCCTGCACGACTCGGCCGAGGACGCGCACTTGCACATCAAGCCGCTCGAGCTGCCGACGTCGGTGTTCGGGCTGGCGGTCACGCCGAGAAAGCGCGGCGACGAGCAGCGCCTCTCGGACGCGCTGCATCGGCTCGCCGCCGAGGATCCGTGCTTTCGCATCGAGCACGTCGCGCAGGCGAACGAGACGGTGCTGCGCGGCCTCGGCGAGATCCACCTGAAGACGGTGCTGGAAAAGATGGCGCTGCAATACAAGCTCGAGCTCGATACGCGCCCGCCGAGCATTCCGTACCGCGAGACGATCGCCGCGCGGGCCGAAGGCCACAGCCGACACAAGAAGCAGACCGGCGGTGCCGGGCAGTTCGGCGAGGTGTACCTGAAGATCGAGCCGATGCCGCGCGGCTCGGGGTTCGAGTTCGTCGACAGCGTCAAGGGCGGCGTCATTCCGAACCAGTACATCCCGTCGGTGGAAAAAGGCGTCAGAGGAGTGCTCGAGACCGGATTCGTCGCCGGCTATCCGCTGCAGGACGTGCGCGTGATCGTCTACGACGGCAAGCACCATCCGGTGGATTCGAAGGACGTCGCCTTCATGTCGGCGGGGCGCAAGGCGTTTCTCGACGCGCTGGCGAAAGCGCGGCCGATCATTCTCGAGCCGATCGTCAACGTCCAGATCGTCGCACCGGAAGGAAAGATGGGCGACATCGCGGGCGAGCTTTCGGGACATCGCGGCCAGATCAAGGGCTCCGACTCGCCGCGCCCGGGCACGGTGCAGATCTCCGCGCAGGCGCCGCTCTCCGAGCTCGAGCATTTTCCCGCGCGCCTGAAATCGATCACCGCCGGCCACGGCTCGTACACGCTGGAATTCAGCCACTACGATCCCGCACCGCCGCTGCTGCAGCAAAAGTTGATCGCCGCGCACAAGCCGGCGCAGGCCGAGGAATAGCCCTTTGTTCATCGGCCACGCCGCGCTCGCTCTCGCGGCGAAGCCGCTTGCGCCGCGCGTCTCGCTCGCGCTGCTCCTTGCCGCGACGTATTGGCTGGACATGGTATGGCCGGTACTCCTCCTCGCCGGAATCGAGCAGGTGCGGATCGATCCCGGGAACACCGCGTTCACGCCGCTCGATTTCGTGCATTACCCGTGGACGCACAGCCTCGCGGCCGCGCTCGGCTGGGGTGTCCTGTTCGGTCTGATATGCCTGCGCGCAGGAAAGCGTGCCGCGCTGATTCTGGGATTGCTGGTCTTCAGTCACTGGGTGCTCGATTTTGTGACGCACCGCCCGGACCTGCCGCTGTGGCCGGGAAGCGCAACGATGGTCGGGCTTGGGCTATGGAATTCAGTCCCGGCGACGATTGCGATCGAGGGCGCGATGTTCGCGATTGGAGTGTGGATCTATGCGCGCAGCACACCGTCTCGCGATCGCATCGGCACGTTCGCGTTCTGGGGACTCGTAGTCTTCCTCGTCGTCCTCTACATCGCGAACGCCTTCGGCCCGCCGCCGCCGAGCGTGATGGCGATCGCGATCGCCGGGATTGCCGGCGCCGCGCTCTTCACCGTGTGGTCGTGGTGGGCGGATCGGCATCGCGGGTAGCCGTTTCTTTCTCTGTGAACCTCAAGTACCGGCAATGCCCGAAATGCGGACATGCGGCGGCCGCCGGGGCGACCCTGGAAAACGAGTGTCCTGCTTGCGGCGTGCTGTTCAGGAAGCTGTTCGCTGCCCCTGACCCGGCGGCGGCGCGCAACCGGGACGACGGCGACGGTTCGAGCGCAGCATCGTGGTTCGCCGGTCTCCTGGAGACTCCCGCAGAAGGCGCCAAGGTCCGCACCGTGGCGGGTGCACTGCTGTGGCTGCTCGGCGCCTGGTACGCGTGGCAGTTTTTCCGTTTCGATGTGTCCGACCCGGAAAGCATGCCGCTGCCGTTTCTGTATGCCGCGATCGTGCCGTTCCACGAGTTCGGGCACATCCTGTTCAGCCCGTTCGGCGAATTCATGCACGTCGCCGGAGGGAGCCTGATGCAATTCCTGATGCCGCTCGGGTTCGGCATCTACTTCGTCCATTGGCGGCACGACAATCTCGCCGGCTGGCTGATGCTTTGGTGGGAAGGCACGCAGTGGGTGGACCTCGCGCCGTACTGCTACGACGCGAAGAAGCCGGCGATGATCCTGCTCACTGGACGCACCGGCGACACCGGCGCGCACGACTACATCGACATGCTCGGCGATCTCGGGTTGCTCAACCGCGCGCACGAGGTCGCGGCCGTGATGAAGTACTTCGGTGTCTTGTTGATGCTCGCAGCGCTCTTCTGGGGCGCGCTGCTCCTTGCGCGCGCCTGGCGCGATCGCGCCGGCTAAAAAAGGGGTACGTCCCTATTTCTTATTCGGCCTTCGCTCCGGTCTCGCGCACGACCTTGCCCCACTTGCGCACTTCGGCTCGCACGTACTCTGCGGTTTGCTGCGGCGAGCCGCCGACCAGATCGAACGCGAACGATTCGAGGCGCTCCTTGACGTCCGGCGCTTGCATCGCACGATTGATCGCCTCGTTAAGCCGCTGAACGATCGCTGCGGGCGTTCCGGTAGGCAAGAACACGCCAACCCACGTGTAATCCTCCATGCCCGGGAAACCCGCTTCGGCGAATGTAGGCACGTCGGGCAGCGCCGGCACGCGCCGGGAACTCGACACGGCGAGCGTGCGCAACTTCCCGGACTTGATATGCGGCAGCGGTCCGGAGATCGCGAACGCGCCGAGCGGCGGCTCGCCGCTGACTGTGGCGGTCACCGCAGGGCCCGCCCCCTTGAAGTGAATCGGCGTGATGTCGAGCTTCGCAGTGACCCTGAAGAGATTTTCGGCGGTCAAGTGCGGCGTCGTGCCGACGCCGGGCGACGCGTAAGCAAGTTTGGAATTCCTGGCGAGAGTGAGCAGCTCGGAAAGGGTCCTCGCAGGCAGATTCGAATTGACCGCAATCAGGTTGGGCTGGGAGGCGACGACGATCACGGGCGCGAAATCGCGGTCCGCGTCATAACCGGCGTTCGCAAACAAGCTCACGTTGACGGCGAATGCCGAGGACGTGATCAGTGCGGTGTAGCCGTCGGGGGGCGATTTCGACACCTGCACGGCGCCCATGTTCCCGCCCGCGCCCGGCTTGTTCTCGATGACGAGCTGCTGGCCGAGAATCTCGCTGACCCGCGGACTGAGCAACCGCACGATGATGTCGACTGGCCCGGCCGGCGCAAACGGCACGATGAAGTGGACCGGTTTCGTCGGCCAGGTTTGCGCGAGCGCGGCCGGCGCGAAAAACAGGCAAGCGAGCCAGGCTGCGATTCGGGCCTTCACGCGCGGCATCTTATACCCGGGCTTGCGATACAGTACCGGCGCCAAGTCGAGGAGCATCCATGCCGCAACGAAAAATCACCCGCCAGGACCTGCGCGAAGCCGCGGAGAA
>DASYPC010000503.1:0-24849 GCA_036007105.1 Burkholderiales bacterium
CGCGGTACAGGTGCACGAACGTGCGCCCGCCGAGGAGCATCAATCCTCCCGCCACGCCGGCGCAATAGGCGAGCGTCGCCCGCAGCCTGGCGGAAGCCTGACCGGGCTGCAGCGCGGGCAGGAGCACCGCGATCAGCGCGAACATTGCATTCGAGTACTTGAGCGCGGCCGCTGCACCGAACAACAGGCCAGCCCACGCGGCACGAGCCGCGACCCGGCGACCGCCGTCCGCCACCAGCAGCAGCACGCCACCGAGCATCGGGATCGTAGCGAGCGGGTCGATAAAGGACGTACCGACGGTCGCCCAGAAGACAGCGCTTGCCGCACCGAGCACCGCGGCGAGCAGCGAAAGCAGCGCGCGCTGGGGCTCCTCGTGCTGCGCGAAGAGCCGGTATGCGATCGCATAGAGCAACGCGACGTTGGCCGCGTGGACTGCAGCCAGCACCGCGGCGACCGCGATGCTGTGCCAGCCGGACGACACCATCCAGTAGAAAGGCAGATAGCCGACGGCGTTCAGATAGCCCTGCGCGCTCGCCGCGAAGAAATCGCGCTCCAGCCGCCCGACTTGAAAAGCGTGCGCCGCGTAGTAGTGATAGTGCAGCAGATCCCAGCTGAGATCTTTCCCTGCATGCAGTGTCCAGAGAACGGCGATCGCAGCGGCCGAGCCGAACACGACCCAGACCCGTCGCGCTTCGGTAATGATCACCTCGAGTGACGGGTGCGCGCACCCACCGAACGGTTCATGGCGCGGCAAGCTTCGAGAGCAACTCGCCGAGCGCGTCAACCGCACCGCGGTCGTCGAACAATGGCTCGCGCCGCGCAGCGATCCGGTCGCGCAGCTCTGCGGCATGGGCTTTGTCGTTGCAGAGCCGTGCAGCGCGCGCAACGAACGTTGCTGGATCGTTGCAGACGCAATCGTCGAGACCCATCTGCTGCAGAATCGCGCTGGCGAATCGGCTGCGCATCGCGTCACCTTCCCAGGCGATGATCGGACAGCCGCACTCAATCGCCTGCATCGCGGTGTTGAAGCCCGAAAACCCCGGGCTGTCGAGCATTGCATGACTGCGCGCGAGAAGGCCGAAAAACTTCGCCTGGCTGAGTCGGGGCACGAAACGAACATGGGACCCGAAGTCCACGCCCGCGCGGGCGAAGGCTGACGCGAGCCGGCGTTCGAAAGGCTCGCCGAGCGTCGATGGGTCGCTGTGGAAGAAGATCAGCTTGCACGGCCGGCACTGCTTGGCCACCTCAATCCATAACGCGTCGTAGCGAGGGCCGTACTTGGACGGCGCACCGGCACAGACCAGCACGCGGTCAGCGGACGCCACGCCGAAATCAGCCAGGTCCACTGGCGCGGCGGGCGTGCGAAAGGGGCGATAGCAGCAGCCCAGGCGCGGCAGCAGGAACAGCGCCTCCCGGTACGCCGCCGCCGCTCCCGCAGGCTCGAAGGCCTCGGCGCTGAGATAGCCGTCGAGCGTAGGCAGTCCCGTCGTGATGGGGTGCCCCCAACTCGCCAGTTGCACTCGCGCCAGGCGCAGGCAGGCCAGCCGGACCGTCGTGGCATCCATGCCGATCTCGGGGTACAGCAGCACGTCGAGCCGGGCACCGGAGATGACCTTCGCCCATTCCGACCCATCGCGCAATCCGTGGTGCAAAGTGGAGACGCGTCGCTCGGCCCATGCAGTCTCGCCATCCTCGACGCCGCCCGTGTGGAATAGATGCAACTCGAAGCGTTTCGGGTCGAGGTGCTCGACCCATCCGCGCACGATCGCATTCCAGACCGAATGGTTGTGGATGTGTGACGAAACGATTCCGACGCGGCATTTGGCGCCGGTAGATACCGCGGGCGCAGGCAACCCGACGCCGGCTGCCCATTGCGACATCAGGTCGGCGCAGAGTTGCCCGTACTCGCTCAGCGCGTCGCGGTGATTGCCTTCGACATATGCGAGGTAGAACGGCTGCTGAGCGCCGACGATGGCGTGCGCATCCTTTGGCTTCTGCGCAACCAACCACGCCCCGGCCTTGCCCAACTCGCGCACGAAAGCGGCCGCGGCTGCGCCGGGCGCGGCGTCCGCGTCGATCACCGGCGGCACTTGCGCCATGACCAGGCCCCAACGGGCTTTGGCATGCCCGGCGTCCAAATGAACCGCGGCCTCGTAGGCGGCGCAGGCCGCACGCGAATCGCCCAGTCCCATGCTCGCGTTGCCGAGCCAGTATTGTGCGTCGGCCTGCTTCGGATCGGCGGCGAGCGACGACCTCAGGTGCTCGGTGGCCTCGCTGTAACGGCGCAAATCCACCAACAGCGTTCCCAGGTTGAAGTGCGCTTCGGCGAAATGCGGACGCAATCGCACCGCATCCGATAGCGCGTGCTCGGCTTCAGCGACCCGACCCGTGTCCTTCAACAGCGAGCCGAGGTTATTCAATGCGTCGGCGTATGCAGGTCGCAACCTGAGGGCGTCGCGATACGCACGTTCCGCATCGCCCAGGCGGCCGTGCGAGCAATGCAAATTTCCCAAATGAAAGCAGGCTTCGGCGGTGCGCGACGCGTCGGGCGTCGGCGCCTGCCGTAACGCGAGAGAAATCCGTGAGCGTAACCAGCCGAGCATCGACCCTCAGCGTGAACAGGGCAAGAGCTTCAGCATTATCGTGCGCGCTGAGCGACCCCACGGAACTTGCTCTTGAGCCACTTTCAAGTTTAACCAAACGAACTTCCTGATGACGCTGTTTTTCGGCATCATTCTGCAGCGATGCTGACCTGGATCCGATCGAAGTTCGGTGCGGCGCTGCCGGAAACCGCAATGCTCCTGCAGCAGGCCGAGGCCGCCTACGAGCGCTGCGCCCTCGATGAGGCGCGGCGCTTGTGCGCGGCCCTGCTGGAACGCAGGCCGGGCGAGGCACGGGCGATGTGCCTGATGGCATCGATTGCGGCAGATGCCGGACAAACGGAGGAAGGCCTGCGCTGGGCGCAGCGTGCCGCCGCCGCGGACCCGGATTCCGCTTCGCCGCACTACGCCGCCGGCAGGCTGTGGCAGGGCGCAGGGCGCCTGCCCGAGGCCGAAGCCAGCTACCGACGCGCCGTGCAGTTGCTGCCGGGACACGCGCGGGCGCACAACAATCTCGGCGGCGTGCTGCACATGCAGGGCAAGCTCGAGGCCGCGCTGGTCGCCTATCGCCGCGCGCTCGAGTTGGATCCCGGCCTGCCTCAGGCAAACCAGAACTACGCTTCGATCGTACGCGACGCCGACGCGCTGGCGCGGGCCGCCGAGGACTACCGTCGTCACACGCGGGCCAACCCGAACGACGCGCTGGCGTTCAACGACCTCGGCAACACCTTGCGTGAGCTCGGACGGCACGACGAGGCGCTGGCCGCCTACGGGCGCGCCCTGGCGCTGAACCCGGGGCTGGCGGAAGCCCATTTCAGCCGTGCGTTCGTCCAGTTGCTGCTGGGAGATTATGCGCAAGGATGGAAGGAGTACGAGTGGCGCTGGCGCATCGCCGCGTTCAACGCGCCGGCGCGCAGGTTCGTGCAGCCAATCTGGGACGGTGGTGCACGCCCGGATGGCACGGTACTGCTGCACGCGGAGCAGGGCCTGGGCGACACGCTGCAATTCGTGCGCTACGCACCGCTGGTGGCACAGCGCTGCGCGCAAGTGATGCTGGAGTGCCAGCCAGAGCTGAAGGGACTGATGCAGCGCGTCGCGGGCGTGCAACACGTGGTTGCCCGGGGCGAGAGGCTGCCCGCCTTCGATGCCCACGCGCCGTTGTTGAGCCTGCCCGGGATCTTCGGCACTACGCTCGACAGCGTGCCGTGGACGGGCCCCTACGTACATGCGGAAGCCGACCGCGTCGCGTCGTGGCGGAATGCGTTGCGACCGGACGAACCGCGGCTCAAAGTCGGCCTGACATGGGCGGGCCGACCGCACCAGTGGGACGACCGCAAGCGCACGATCTCGCTCGCCATGCTGGCGCCGCTCGCCGCGGCCGGCGGCGTCACGTTCTACAGCCTGCAAAAAGGTGCGGCCGCGGCGGAGGCGGCCACACCGCCGGCAGGCATGAAGCTGGTCGATCCGAGCGCCCGCATCGAAGACTTCTCGGACACCGCGGCCCTGGCGAGTCTGCTCGACTTGGTAATTACGATCGACACCTCGGTGGCGCACCTGGCGGGGGCGATGGGTTTGCCGGTCTGGGTGCTGACCGCGCACGCGCCCGACTGGCGCTACCACCTGGGGCGCGAGGACAATCCCTGGTATCCGACGATGCGTCTGTTCCGCCAGGAGCGTGACGGCGACTGGACTGGCGCGATCGGGCGCGTCGCCGCGGCCCTGCAGCGCAGCGCCGCTCAGGGCAACGATTGATCGACCGGCTCCCCGCTACCGACGCTTCGCGCGCGCCGCTGCTGGTGCTCGCCGCGCTAGGCGGCTACCTGTGGATCTTCCTGCCGTACCTGCCTTCCAGCGGCGCTCACTGGGGCCATGACTACGCGTTGCATCTGCCGAACCTGCTTGCGGGGTATTTTTGGTTCCAGCAAAACGGCCTGCTCGAGGCGCCCTGGTTCAGCCCGGCGCAATGCGCGGGCGTGCCGTTCCTCGCCGACCTGAATGTCGCGTACTACTCGCTGCCGCAGTGGGCGACGTTCGCAGTCGGCCCGATCAGTGCCATCCGGCTCACCTTCGTCCTCTTCGCTGCGCTCGGGGCAGCGGGTAGCTTCGTGCTGCTGCGCGGGCCCTTTGCCGCCACCCCGTGGGCAGCAGCCACTGCAGCGGTGCTTTTCCTTTGCAGCGGATTTTTCACCTACCGCATGCTCGTGGGCCATCTCACCTTCCACCCGATTACGCTCACGCCGTGGCTGGCCTTTGCGTTGCTCGCCGTGCGGAAGCACGTCTGGCAGACGATGTTGTCCACCTGCGCCGCGGCGCTGATATTCGCCTATATGTTCCACGCGGGCATGGTGCATGCGATCGCGCCCGTGGCAATTGCGGTTGCCGTGATCCTGCTGCTGCATGGCCAGCTTCACGGCCACCGCCGCGGCCCGTGGCTGCTGTTCGCGAGCGCGGTGCTGCTGTCGCTCGCGCTCGGCGCCCAGCGGATGGCCGCAGCGCTCGCGTTCCTGCAGCAGTTCCCGCGCGACGAATACGCGCTGCCGGGTTTCCCCAGCATGCTGGCCGAATTGCGCATCGTTCTGCTGTCCCTGTTCTGGCGACCGCCGGCCGAGCTTGCGCAGCCGCTGCTGAGCCTGAACCTGCCGCTCGATCGCCACGAATGGGAGTACGGACTCGGGCCGGCCGCCGCGCTGCTGCTGCTGGCGGGCGCAGTGCGTGTCGCGAAAGTCGCCCGGTTGGCCGCATCGGCTTGGCTGGTCACGGTCGCGATCGTCGTGGCAAAGGCGCTTCCGCTGGCGCTGAACTGGCATCAGCCCGCCTGGCACGCGTTCCTCAAGAGCCAGCCGCTGCTCGGCTCGAGCAGCTCCCTGGTGCGCTGGTACGTGCTGTATGTGCCGCTGGTGGCGCTGTGGGCCGGCTTGGCGTTCGACGTCGTGGTCCCTGCAGCACCGTGGCGGGCGCGCGCAGCCGCACTCATCGCCGCCGCGACACTGGTGTGGAACTGGACGGCGGATCGCTCCTACTACACCGCACAGACATACGACCCGGGCGTGATGCAGCGGGCCTGGCAAGCCGTCGATGCCGGCGCGCCGGTGCCGGCGGTGACGAATCTCTCGGTGCGCGTGGACAAGGCCAATAGCCTGGCGCTCCCGCTCGAGCGCAACGACGACATGGCGCGCGGCTATTCGCAGTTGCTTTGTTACCAGCCGATGTTCGGCTATGGGCTGGAGCGCTTGCGCCATGGCGAGTTGCGTCCCGGTCCGGCGCTGGCCGAACTTCCGGACGGTACCCTGAACCTGAAAAACCCGGCCTGCTACGTTTTTCCTGCGGCGAACGCATGCGCACCGGGCGACCATTTCCGCCGCGAGCAGCGTGAGGAAGCAACACGTTTCCTGCGCTACCAGCCGTTTGCGTTCCAGCGGCCGGTACGGCAAACCTTCGCCGATGCCGTGACGCTTGCGGCGCTGCTGCTCACTCTTGCTGCTTTGGCGGTTGCCGCAGTGCTCGCCTGGCGGCAGCAGCACAGCATCAACTCTTGACGTCGCTCGCCTCACCCCAGGTGACGGATGCCGTGGTGAAGAAGTTCCAGACCGCCGCGATTACGGCGCCCGCGAGCCCCGCCACCCAGTAGCTTACCGAGAGCAGGTACAGCCAGTCGGCAACCGCCAGATTGATGATCGCGCCCATGCCGCAGGCGAGATAGAAACTGACCAGACCCCGCCACATCCTGCGCCCGCGCAGACGCCGATCGTCGTAGGTGAAGACGTTGTTGAGGAAGAAGTTGCCCGTCATCGCAACCCAGGTCGCCAGCGACTGGCTGAGGACGAAATTCTCTCCCGTCGCGGCGAATGCAGACCACAGCACTGCCAGGTGCACTCCCACGCCGACGAGCCCCACTGCGCTGAAGACGAAAAACCGCGCCGGGATCAGCCTGCCGAACAGGTGATAGAGAATCAGCATGAAGAACTCCGCGACCACGCGCGCCGAGAGCTTGCTCTCGCCATGCAGGCGGCTCCTCATGCGGTAAGGAATCTCGCGGATGCGGACGCTGCCACGCGCCGCGGCAATCAGATCCAGCAGGATCTTGAATCCGCGGCCATAGAGATGGCGCACGACCTTCTCGAGGTAGGCCCTGCGGATGACGAAAAAACCGCTCATCGGGTCGCTGAGTCCGCCCGCAAGCGCCTGGCCGAGCACACTCGCGACGCGGCTGATACGCACCCGCGCGGGCGCAAGCTCGCCGGTGCCGCCACCTTCCATGTAGCGGCTCGCGACGACGATGTCGGCATCCCCCTGCTTGATCGCATCCAGCATCTGCGGGATCAGACGCTCGTCGTGCTGGAGGTCGGCGTCGATCACCGCGAGGTAGGGCGCGGAACTGGCGAGCATCCCTTCCACGCAGGCCGAGGCGAGCCCGCGCCGACCGACCCGGTGGATGCAGCGCACGCGAGGGTCCTGCTGGGCCCGCTCCCGGACGATCCCCTCGGTGCCGTCGAGCGCATCGTCGACGACGATAATGGTTTCCCAGTCACGGCCTTCGAGCGAGCGTTCGAGTGCGGCGAGCAGCGCAGGAATGTTGTCGCGCTCGCGGTACGCGGGGACGACGACGGTGAGTTCCGGCATGGCGGCGCGACTGGGCCGAGCTAACGGTCCTCGTTCAGCCGCAACACGCTGAGGAGAAACGATGCGAGCGAAACCTCCATGCCGCCGACCATCAGCGCGGCCGCAGGGATCGTGTCGCGCATCACCACCCGTGGATCGAGCGCGCCGAAACCGGCCTCGCGCCACTGCCAGAAAGCCGCCGCGCTCCACAGGAATCCGGCAAGGGCGGCGCTGAACCCGAGCGCGAGGCCGCGCTCGAGAGTCACCGCCTCAAGCAGCCGCTCCAAGGCCGCATTGCGCGGCAGCAGGCCTGCGTTCTGCGCCGACAGTCGCGCAAGCAGGGCAAACACGCACAGTTGCAGGCCGAGCAGCGCGGCAGCCGATGCATAGAGCATCGTATGCACGTCCAGTCCGGCGCCCGCGATACGCAGCGGCGCGAAATAGAGCGCTGCGGTCAGAATGACTCCCGCCAAGAGGAATGTGAGCCCCGGATAGAGAAACAGCCACCTGGGGCTGAACAGCAGCAGGAACCTCAGGTGCCGCCAGCCGTCGCGCCAGCTGCGCAGATGCGAAGGCCGCCCGCGGCCGTCGGGACTCAAGGTGGTTGGCACCTCGGCGATCCGCCATCCCGCGAGCGCGGCCTTCACCACCATTTCCGATGCGAACTCCATGCCCGGCGTGCGCAACCCGAGCGAAAGAATGCGCTCCCGGTCGAAGCCGCGCAGGCCGCAGTGAAAATCGCCGACCCCGGTGTGAAAGAACAGCCTGCCGACGAAGGAAAGAACCGGATTGCCGAGATAGCGGTGCAGCAGTGGCATCGCACCCGGGCGGATCCCCTCCTTGAAGCGATTGCCGATGACCAGCGGGAAACCCGCGCGCAGCTTCTCGACGAACGCCTCGAGCCGGCTGAAATCGTAGCTGTCGTCCGCATCCCCCATGATGATGTAATTGCCGTGCGCCGCCGCGATCCCGGCGCGCAGCGCCGCACCGTAGCCGCGCTCGGGGGCGTGGATTACGCGCGCGCCCGCGGCCTCTGCCATCGCGGCCGACCCATCGGTCGAACCGTTGTCCGCGATCAGCACCTCACCCGCAATGGCCGCGTCCTCGAGGAATCGGCGCGCCTTCTCCACGCAGCGCACGATCGTTGCGGCTTCGTCGAGGCAGGGCATGAGAATGGTCAATTCCACTGCTTGCAGCGGATCACCGCCGGCCCCTTTGCGCTCGACGCAGGGTCAAAAAAAAAGGCACCCCGAAGGGTACCTTTTTTCGAAACGAGCCTGCGATCAGCCGCGGCAGGAGCCGGGCAGATATTTCGCGCTGGTGGTCGTTCCGTCCGACGAGGCGCCGCAGCGCCAGCCAAAGAGACCGGATCCCGAATTGGCCGCCCAGGTTGCCCCGCCGGTAGCGGAGAGCGGCTGCAGCGACACGATCGTAGTGTCCACGGCACCAGCGATGTTCTGCACGGTCGCCTTCACGACGCCGTTATCATCGCTCGAAACGCCGGCCACGTACTTGCTGGCGGCGCCAGCGGCCTCGCAACCCCAGCCGTTCGGCGCAGGCGGAGAGCCGCCCGACTGATAGACCTCGGTGATCGAAGTACGGCATGCGCTCAAGGCGAGAATCACTTCGGACATCTTCGCGCGGATGGTGTAGTCCTGGTAGGCAGGCAACGCCACCGCAGCCAGAATGCCGATGATCGCGACCACGATCATCAACTCGATCAGCGTAAAGCCCTGTTGCAGGCGCTTCTTCATTCGAATCTCCTTCCTAGGTTGAGATGAGGCATCGCTGCCCGACGGCATTGTAGCAAGTCATGTGCCATCCGTCAGATCAAGAATACCTGACGACAATCAGCGCACTACAATTCCCGAGAGGCGCCCAAATCGGTCACTTGCATGACAAATTTCGTCAGTCAGCCAACAGTCAGAATTTCCCGGACGCCATTTCCGCGAGCTCATTGACACGCGCACCAATGCCGCCACATCGCGCGGTATGCATGCTCGAGTCCTCTCGTGAATCCAGGAAAGTCTCGCATGGGCGACTGGTCCACCTTCTCCCGCAGAGTCCCGCGCAGGCCTGACAGCGTTTCCATGTTTGATGCGAGCTCGACGGCAATTCGAATGTACTCGTCGTCCGAGCTGCCAATCAGCTCGGACAATCCCAATTGCACCAGAACGCTGCATCCGAGCCTTGAGCAGAACGTTTCACCGCCTTCCTTCGCGACGACGGGCAGACCGTTCCACAGGCAGTCCATCATCGTCGTCGCGCCGTTGTAGGGAAACGGTGCGAGCGCGACGTCGACCGTCGCCATCAACTCGTTGTATGCCTGATAAGAGACCACGCCGTGCATCGAGATGCGATGTCGCGCGATCCCGGAGCGGTCCAGCCGATCCAGCAGGGTCGCCTGGGTCGAGCCCGCGGCAACCCCCACGATCGTGAGACGAGAGCGTGGAACGGACGATAGCAGCCGCGACCAGAGGTCCACGACCTCGTCCGTGATCCGGTAGTACATGTTGAAGCTGCCGAAAGTCGGATGCCCGCTCGATTGCATTGGCAGCGCGGACACTGGCAACCGGGCCGCCGGGTTATAGGTCCAGTACGTATCCGCGAGGCGGTAGAGCTTCTCGGAATAGTATCGGTCTGCGATCCCCGTCGGATCGCAGTACTCGGTGCTCAGGCGATAGTCGATCGCGGACAAGCCCGTCGTCGCCGAGTAGTCGAGGTAACTCACCTGGACCGGCGCGGGCTTGCGGGCGAACATCAGGATCCGGTTGCCCGGGCCGTGCCCGCAGAGGTCGACGAGAAGGTCGATCTGGTGGGCTCGAATCAACGCCGCAAAAGCGTCGTCGGAGAGCAGGGACGCGTCGTGCCATTGATCCGCGAGCGATGAGATGCGCCCGGTCTCGACGTCCGCAGCGGATCCCGTGAAATAGCAGTGAATCTGGAACCGCGCGCGATCATGCTGTTCGAGAATGGGTTGCATGTAGTGAGCGACGATGTTCGAGCGGAAATCCGGCGAGACGTAGCCGATCCTGAGCCGCCGGTCCGGGTCTGATGTGTTCGCGTGCGGCAGGCGGAGTGGAACAAGAGGCACTTCGAAACGCCGCGAAAACTCGCAGTGCCTTGCGTGGATGGCCGCGGCCGAGAAGGTTCCCGTGCACATCATGCAGAACAGCAGATTCTGAAATGCGACGACCGGATTCTGATCATGGAGAATGGCGAGCTCATAGTGTTCGAGGGCTTCCTGATGCCGCGCCTGATTGCGCAGAACATTCGCCAACAAGTTGTGCGCCTCAGCGTCACGAGGATCGTCGGCGAGCACGCGCTTTAGGTACCCTGCGGCCTCATCGAGCTCATTGGAGCGGCTGCACGCTTCGCCGAGCTTGAGCAAAGCGGCGCGATCGCCCGGCTGCGACTCCAGGTATTTCCGCAGCGCAGACCTTGCCGACGCGAGGTCTCCCGCCTGAAGCGACGCGATCCCGAGGTTGTAGTGCGCCTCGGGGAGCTCCGGCTCCAATGCCAGTGCTCTTCGAAAGCAGAGCGTTGCCTCCTGTCGCTTTCCTTGCTGCAGCAACGCGCTTCCGAGATTGGTGTGGGCGGCAGCAAAGTCGGGCTCGAGCGCCAACGCCTGCTGGAAGCTGGCAATTGCCGCGTCGATGCGCCCCTGATCCTTGCAGGCGTTGCCCAGGTTGAAGTGCGCCTCGGGGATTTCAGGCCGCAGCGCCACGATTCTGCGATGGCACTCGACCGCGTCGTCAATCCGGCCTTGCTCCTGAAGCAGGATTCCGCGCCTGATGTCGGCATCGATGGGGTCGGCCTGCGGCGGCGGCGCGACACCCCGTTGCGACAATTCCTCAAGCGCTCTTTTCTGGCCGGCTTGCGCGGAACGCAGGTCAGGCGTGATCGCGAGAGCCCTTTGATAGCAGACGATGGCTCTTTCCAGTCTGCCGAGCGACCGGAAAGCATTGCCAAGATTGGACAGCGCATCGGCGTACTCAGGCTGGAGCGCGATCGCATCGAGGTAAGCACTCAACGATTCAAGCCTTTTTCCGAGAGCGGCCAGAGCGTTCCCGAGATTGTTGTACGCTGCGGCATTCGAAGCGTTCTTGGAGAGCGCTTTCGAGATCAGCTGGATAGCCTGGGAAGGGTCGCCTCTCTGGTGGGCGATGACGCCGAGAAAATGCCAGGCATCGACGTTGTCCGGATCCTTCGCCAGCACCTCGCGATAGAGTGCTTCGGCCTCCGAAAGACGCCCCGCCCGGTGCTGCTGCAAGCCAAGCACGGCAGGCTCGCTTGCGCCTGTGGTGAGAGCCACGGGTGAAGAGGAGGGACCGGACGCAGGCGACGCGGGATCGGGTCGTCGCCTGGACCTGAACAACCAACGGATCATCCGCTCAGGGCCGCGGTCAGAATCTTCACGATGTCTCGTTGCTGAATCGCTGCGTATCCGGCTTCTTCGAGCTGGATGCGTTCGTTCTCACTGGCGATCAACTGTCTGCAGGCGTCGACCACCCCGGAAAGCGGGGCAAACCGTACCACCGGGCGGATGTCCGGATCGACGAACGTGTCTGCGGTTTCGTCGGCGACTACCGCTTTTCGGTTCGCAAGCAGATAGGAAACGCGCACCACCTCGAAAATCTTCGCATAGTTGCAATAGTTCACGTTCAGGACAATCTTGGAGCGGGCAATCAGCTCATCTCGCGCAGTGCCGTATAGGCCGCATACGTACACGGCAGACACACCCCTGTGCGACATTTCGTGAAAAACCTGTAGTCTCTCCTGCCCCGTGGTGCCATAGATCAGCACGTCGATGTCCTGCACGCTCGGTTTGACGATGCGGCAAAGAAGCGGCGCGAACCCGACCGGCACGACCCGCACTTCGTATCGGGGCGAGAGGGCCTTCCATGCGTGCAGATTGGCGCGGCTATAGTCCCAGATCCTGAAATTCGCCGCGTAGTGCATGACTTCCGGCCTTACATCGTGGTCGCGAAGCGATAGGTTGCGCAGCGGGTCGAAGTTGTAGACGATCGTGTCCGGGGACAGCTCCTTCTGCGCTTCCACGGGAAGCATTTGAGCGCCGAAAATGATGTTCGTCGCGTCTTTTGCGAAGGAGTTGACGGCGCGAGTAGTGTGGTGCCCGAGCCGTTCCAGTCCCCAGGCGACTGTGTCAATTACTTCCTGGAAGCCCTTGAAGGTGTGAATTCTGGGATCGGGAATGATGTGTGCAAGGTGATATCGGCGCATCGGTCTGCACTAGCCGTCCTTGCTTCCGCTTGCCCGCGTCCCTGCGAGCGCCACATGGGTCGCCACCTCGTGCGTCGCAGTCTCCACGAAATCCTCGCGATAGCCGGCGTCCTTCAGCCCCCACTGGATGCGATTGGCAAGTCGCGCCTTGCTGTAGAGGTTCAACCGGTGGCTGCGCGCGAAGCCGTCGATCCGCGAAAAAACTCTGCCGAACGCCTTGCGCAGACGCGCCAGCTCCTTGCGTTCGCCGGCATCCTCGCCGCGGGGCGGATGGCGCTGGATCAATTCAGCGACGATCGAGTCGGCGAACTCGTCGACTTCCCTGGAAGAGATCGTTTCCGGCAATCCTTTTTCCACGCGCGTGAACGGGCGTTTGATTATGCCACGGCTGACGATCCCGAAGCCCCGCACCAGTCGCGCCACAGCGTGCGATAGAGAGCCTCAAGGTCACGCGTGAAGCGGAGTTCGTCCATCAGCGGCGATTCACGCATTCGCCGGCGCAGCGATGCGCGTAGTTCGGCGAGCAGCGCCTGATCGCCCGCAAACTTCAGTGCCAGGCGCACGTAGTCCTCTGGCGTATGCGCGATCCAGTCTGCGAGGCCCAACGTAGTCAGCATGCTCGCCGCGCTGCGCGAAACGGATCTCCGCCCCGCCAGGGTGACCACCGGAACGCCCATCCACAACGTGTCGCACGTCGTGGTGCCGCCGCTGTACGGGGTCGAGTCGAGGGCGAGGTCGACCTGATCGAACCACGGAAAATAGTCGTTCATCGGCAGCGGAGCGACGAGCCGGATTCGCGCGGCGGCGATTCCGTGCTGCGTGAATTGGGCGAGCAACCGGTCCTGCGCGGGCCCCGAAGGAACGCCCATGATCACCAGACGTGCGTCGGGCAGCCGGATGAGAATCTGCGCCCAGAGCGCGAGCAGCGGAGGAGAAAGCTTGAGCCGGTGATTGAACGAGCCGAACGTGACGAATCCGTTGCGCAGGCAGGGCGGTTCCGTCGCGTGCTCTTTGGATAGCTCCATCTCCCGATAGGGGCGATAGCACCACTGGCTGTGCGGCAGCCGGGCGAGCGCTTCGGTATGCAGGCGCTCGGCAATTCCCGGCGGATCGGAGACTGCATCGCACAGCCGGTAGTGCATGCGGCTGAGGCCCGTCGTATTCAGGTAGCCTAGCCAGGTGACCTGTACCGGCGCGGGCTGCTGCGCGAAGACGGCGAGATCGGAGCTGCCGGCATGCCCGAGCAGATCGACGAGGATGTCGATTCCATCGCGGTGGATCGAGTCGGCCAGCTCAGAGTAGGACATCTTCGATGCATCGAGCCAGCGATCGGCGAGGGAGCGTACTTGCGCGGTGACATCGTCGGATCTCGCGCTGGTCGCGTAGCAGTGAACCGCGAATCGCGAGCGGTCGTGCCGCTCGAGCACCGGAACGAGGAACCAGGATACCGGGTGGCGGAAGAAATCCCGCGAAACGTAGCCTATGCGCAGCCGCTTCTCCGGGTCCTTCGAGTTGCCGAAGGACGGGAAACGCGCAGGGTGAGCGATCTCGATCTGCCTGCCCACCTCCCGGTGCTTCTGGAACAGCGCCTCGTCTGAGATCCCGTCGAAGTAGTTCAGCGCATGCAGTTCGGCCTGCGCGCACGCGAGCCCCCCGCCGGCAAGCGTGCGCGCACGATTGAACGTCTCAACAGCCTCTTCGAGTCGAGCGTCGTTGCGTAGCAGGTCGCCGAGGAACGTGTATGCGGCAAACATCCCCGGGTCAAAGCGGATCGCGCGTCGAGCGGCGTCCTCCGCCTCCCCGAGCCGGTCCAGCCTGGCCAGCGTCGTCGCGTAGTTGTACCAGGCGCCGGCGTAGTCGGGCCTCTGCCGCACCGCAGTTTCGAGCACGAGGACGGCCTCTGCGTATTCGCCCCGTGCGTCGTGGAGATTCGACAGCACGACGTACGCCTCCGGAAACTCGGGCTTGCGTTCCAGCGCCGCGCGAAGATGGCGCTCGGCCTGCGGAAACGCCCGCTTGATGAAATACAGTTTTCCGAGGTTGTAGTTTGCGTACGCATTGCCCGGATCGATTGCCAGCACCGCCTCGTAGCACTTGAGGGCGCCGTCGGCATCACCTGCCGCTTCGAGCCCTACGCCCAGATTGAGGTGCGCTGTCGCATGCTGCGGGGCGAGTGCCACCGCCTCGCGATAGAGATCGCAGGCCTGGCGCAAGTTGCCCGCGTCCTCCGCCTGGCGTCCCGCCGAGATCAGTCGATCGGCCGCGTCGACGGCGGGATCCTCGGAACGGACCATCGCGGAAGCCAGAGGGACCAGACGCTTGAGCAGATTGCGCAACACGAACGGATTCTATGGAAATTATCGTTCAGGCGCGCTCGCGGCAGCACCTTCTACGCCACACTCGCACGGTAGATCTGCTCCAGGTCGCGCGCAGATCGCGGCTCAAGCTGCGGCCGCAGCAGATGCCGGCAAAATTACTCGGGGCGTGCAAACACCGCGACCAGTCCCTCGGCATGTCCACCCATCTGGCGCCGGATGCGCGTGCTCGACAGCTCGCGTTCAGCCAGGCCGTGTTCAACAGCCAGGCGGCGTAGATAGGCGGCAGAGTGAGCGTAGCGGCCGGGCAGGGTCAGACGGTAATCGCCCTGGTCGGTGGTTTCCGCCGAGAACGCGAACAGGCCGCCCGGCTCCAGAGCGCAGGCGGCGCGATGGAAGACTTCGGTCAGCTCCCCGAGGTAAATGAACGTATCGGCGGCAAGGATGGCGCGACAACTCGAAGGCGCGACTTCGCCCAGCGCTTGGAGCAAGTCTTTGCAATCCAGCGCCGCATACGCGCCGGTCTGGCGCGCGTAGTCAAGCATGCGTGGAGAAAGATCGATGCCGTACACTCGCGCGCCATTTCCCGCGATCGCCTTTCCGACCAATCCGGTTCCGCAGCCGAGGTCAAGCACTTTGCAGCCGGGCGAGAGAATCGGCCGTACCCGGCAGGCCAGGGCTTCGGGCACGTGGTAGCCGAGCTGCCCGACCAGATGCTGCTCGAAGCGCGACGCCATGCTGTCGAAGAGCGAGACGACATACTCGGCGGGAGCTCGCGTCGTCGTGATTCCCGTCGCCGCCGAAAGCAGGTGACGGAACACCGCATCGTCCGGAAAGCGAGCGAGTGCCTCGCGGTAGACGGCGGCCGCCGCCGCGGCCTCGCCCTGACCCTCGTGAAGCCGCCCGAGATTGACATACGGCAGGGCGAGATCGGGATCGAGCCTGATGGCCGTGCGGAACGCCTGAGCGGCTTCCAGCGGCCGGCCCGACCCCTGCAAGGTTGAGCCGAGATTATTCCAGGAGGCAGCGTGACCGGGGGCAAGCGCTGCGCTGCGCTCGAAGCAGGCGAGCGCTTCGCGATCGCGGCCCTGCTCCTGGCGCACATTGCCAAGCCGGTACCAGGCGATGGCCTGGTCGGCTGCGCCGCTCAAACCGCGCTCCAGGGCCGCGGCTGCGGCATCCCAGCGCTCGGCGCGGTAATGCGCATATCCTTCCTCGAGCCATTCGACGCTGCTCTTGTCGGTCATCCGGCAGCGTGACAGCTGCCCCACCTAGGGCGTGAAGCCGGGAATCCTGGAGGGGTCCACTTCGTCGATCTGATCCGGATCCAGGTACGCCTCGGCATAGCGCAGGTAGACCTTCTTGCGCACGAAGACGTCGAACAGATCGGGGTCCACGTGCCCGTTCAGCTTGAACCGGCCGAGGATCTCGAGCGATTCGGAGAGCGTCTTGCCCCTCTTGTAGGGCCGGTCTTTCGCCGTCAGCGCCTCGAAGATGTCGGCAATGCCCATGACCCGTGCGGGGACGGACATCTGCTCGCGCGTCAGCCCGCGCGGATAGCCTTTGCCGTCCATGCGCTCATGATGCCCGCCGGCGTACTCCGGGACCTTGCGCAGGTGCTTCGGCCACGGCAGCGCCTCGAGCATCTTGATCGTCGCGACGATGTGGTGATTGATGATCTTGCGCTCATCGGGCGTGAGCGTGCCGGCGCGGATCGTGAGGTTCTGCAGCTCTTCCGCCGTGAGGAACGGGCTTTCGTTGCCCTCGGCATCGCTCCAGCGATAGGCGCCGATCCGCTCCACGCGCGCCACGTCCTCGTCGCGCATCCGCTCCCCGCCGATGTTGGCGCTGCGCAGGAACGCGCGGTCGTCATCGAGCTGGCGGATGCGCGCTGCGTAGCGCTCGCGGGCCGCCGCCGACCCGTCCTTCAGCATCTCGATCTCGGCGTCGCGCTTGAGCACCTCGAAGCGCGTGTCGACCACGTGGATCCGGTCGATGATCGTCTCGAGCTTGGTCGCCTTGTCGACTACGTGCACGGGCGTGGTCACCTTGCCGCAGTCGTGCAGCAGGCCGGCGATCTTCAGCTCGTAGCGGTCCTGGTCGCTCATCGTGAAATCCGCGAGCGGCCCTTCGCGCGTCTCGGCCGCCGCCTCGGCGAGCAGCATCGTGAGCAGCGGCACGCGCTGGCAGTGGCCGCCGGTGTAGGGTGACTTTTCGTCGATCGCGGTATTGATCATGCCGATGAACGACTCGAACAGCTCCTCGAGCTGGTTGATCAGCATCCGGTTGGTGAGCGCAACGGCCGCCTGCGAGGCGAGCGACTCGGCGAGCCGCTGGTCGGCGGGCGAGAAGGCGACGATCTCGCCGGTGCGCGGGTCGCTCGGGTTGATGAGCTGCAGCACTCCGATGATCTCGTTGTCGTGGTTCCTCATCGGCACGGTGAGGAACGCTTTCGAGCGGTACCCGGTCTTCTTGTCGAAGTTGCGGGTGCCGGAGAAGTCGAACCCCTGCTCGACGTAGGCGTCGGCGATGTTGACCGTGCGGCCGGTGAGCGCCGCATAGGCCGAGATGTTGGCGTGGTTCGGCTTGCCGTCCTTGTACAGCGGGACCGGGTAGAACGGCACCGGATTGCCGGTCGTGCCGCCCAGGTAGTACTTGAGGCTGGTGGTGCGCACGATCTCGAAGCGCAGCGTGTTGTCCTCGGTGACGCGGTAGAGCGTCCCGCCGTCGGCGCGCATGATCGCCTTGGCGGCTGCGAGGATCGTTTCGAGCAGGCGGTTGATGTCGCGCTCGGCCGAGAGCGACGTGCCGATGTCGTTCAGCTTCTCGAGGCGCTGGACGAGGTCGTCGTCGCCGGCGTGGCGCTCGCCGTGCGGCCGCGTCACCTTCGTGACATCCAGGGCGCTGCTCATCGAGACCGGTGCGCCTTCACTTGATGCAGACGGCGCGCACTTCCTTGATGTGAGTGATTCCCATGAGCACTTTCTCGATGCCATCCTGCTTCAGGGTGTGCATGCCTTCTTCGAGGGCGACCGCCACGATCTCGGCGACGCGCGCATGCTCCTGGATGAGCTTCTTCAGCGCGTCGGTCGCGACCAGCAGCTCGTGCAAGCCGAGCCGGCCCTTGAAGCCGCCGCCGCCGCATTTTTCGCAGGTCTTGGTCTCGGGGGGGCGGTACAGCGTAAGCTGGCCCTTGTTGTTGCCGTAAAGCCGCAGCCAATCCTTGTAGACGTTCTCGACGCCCGCCTTCGGGTCTTTCTTGAAGGTGGTCGTGTTCATCAGCTCTTCGCAATACTCGTTGAGCAGCGACTTGACCTCGGCGGGCTCGGGCGTGTACGCCTCCTTGCAATTCGTGCACAGGCGCCTCGTCAGGCGCTGCGCGAGGATGCCGAGCAGCGCGTCGGCGAAGTTGAACGGGTCCATGCCCATGTCGAGCAGACGGATGATCGATTCCGGCGCCGAGTTCGTATGCAGCGTCGCGAACACGAGGTGGCCGGTCAGGGACGCTTCGATCCCCGTACCGGTGGTCTCCTTGTCGCGCATCTCGCCGACCATGATGATGTCCGGGTCGGCACGCAGGAACGCCCTCATCACCGCCGCGAAGTCGAGTCCCGCCTTCTTGTTCACCTGCACCTGGCGCAGGCCCTTCTGCGTGATCTCGACCGGGTCTTCCGCGGTCCAGATCTTGGTGTCGGGCGTGTTCAGGTGTTTCAGCACCGAGTGCAGCGTCGTGGTCTTGCCCGAGCCGGTCGGCCCGCAGACGAAAAACAGCCCGTACGGCTTCTCGACCGTCTTCTTCAGGTTCTCTTCGGTCAATTTGGTCAGGCCGAGCTTGTCGAGCGGGATCGGCTCGCCGGCGGCGAGGATCCGCATCACGATATCCTCGACGCCGCCCTGCGTCGGGATCGTCGCGACGCGCAGCTCGATGTCGAGCGGCCCGAATTTCTTGAACTTGATCTTGCCGTCCTGGGGCTTCCTCTTCTCCGAGATGTCGAGGTCGCACATGATCTTGATGC
Organism: Burkholderiales bacterium; assembly: GCA_036007105.1. Lineage (GTDB taxonomy): Bacteria > Pseudomonadota > Gammaproteobacteria > Burkholderiales > SG8-39 > 2-02-FULL-66-14. The sequence goes on from DASYPC010000503.1 coordinate 18,775, forward strand.
GCGCCACGATCGCGGCGCGATAGCTCGCCGGCACCTCGATGTAGGGCACGAGCGAGCCGTCCTTGCGCAGGCGCACCTCGGTCTTCGACTTGCCCGGGTACGGCTCGATGTGGATGTCCGAAGCGCCCTGGTTGTATGCGTCGACGACGATCTTGTTGACGAGCTTCACCAGCTCGTTGTCCGCGGCCGCCGAAACCTCGTCCGTCGCGCCGGCGTCGATACCCTCGCCGTCGTCGCTCAGCTCGGAGAGAAGGTCGCCGATGTCGCCGGTATCCACGGCCTCCGCGCCGTAGAACTGGTTGAGCGTGTCCTTGAACTCCTTCTGTGTCGTGATCTTGTAGACGATGCGCGATTTCGGAAACACGTTCGAGGCGATGCGCGAGCTGCGGATGCGCTCCGGATCGAGGCAGAGCACGATCAGGCCTTCCTTCGTATCGTCGATCGGCAGCCACTGGTTCGCTTCGACGTACTCGCGCTTCAGGTTCTTCAGCAGGTCCATCGGCTTGATGCGCTCGGGCTTGAAGGCCTCGTAGGGCACGCCGAAGAACTTCGCCAGCGCCTGGCCGATCGCCGGGATCTTGACCTGGAACTCCTCGATCAGCACCTGCTCGATGTCGAGCGCCTTTTTCCGCGCCTGGCGCGAGGCGAGCTCGAACTCGCCCGGCGAAAGCACCGCGTCGGCGATCAGGAAGTCGTACTTGGTCTTGACGAGCTGCGTCTTCTGGCGCTGCCGGAGCGCGATCGCGAGCGTTTGCGCGAGCTCGGTCACGCCCTCCTCGGTCTGCGCGCCGAACGGCAGCCCGGCCTTGTTGTTGATCAGCTGGATGACGCCCACCAGCTCCTGGTTCTGCGCGTCGACGATCGGTGCGACCAGCATCTGCTTGGTGCGGTAGCCGGTGCGCTTGTCGACTTCCTGCAGGAACCGCAGGTTCGGGTTCACCGCCTTCAGCTCCACGTCGTCGTACACGTCCTTGACGTTGACCATCTTCTTCACGAGCGCGACGTAGCCCGCGATCGAATGCTCGGCGATCGGCAGCTTCAGGTCCTTGAACGAATTGAGCCCGGTCTTGACCTTCGAGACGATCGTCTGCTTGTCCTCGCCCACCGAGTAGATCGTCAGCCGGTCGGCGTTGAACAGCGTGCAGATGTCGGCGCTCACCTCCAGCATGATCTCGTCGACGATCGTCGTCGAGTGGATCTTGTTGGTGACCGCCTGGAGCCGCTTCTGGAACAGCAATCGCGCGTTGGCGTCCGCGCCCGCGGCGGGTTGCTGGCTGAGTACTGCGCTCATTCCGTTCCTCCGATCCCGAGCTGCCCCGGGAGCCGCACGGCACGGCAGCTGGATGCGCCGAGTCCGGGCGCGTCTATCCTAGTCCCTGAGAGCCGAAGATTCAACCGCGGAGCGCGCCAAGCCGGCTCGTTTGGCACGGTCTACTTGGTCTCGAATTTTCTGACGCCGTCCCACCCCGGCCCGGGGGGATTCTTGCGGTGCTCCGCGACGAATTCCGTGTACGTCGCGTAGAGCTCGCATTCCGGGTTCATGCGCTGCAGGTTGAGCAGCGCGAGCTCTGCCTGGTCCCAGTCCTGCGCCCGGTAGTGCTTGAGGCACTGGTTCCAGAGCTTGAGCTCGTCCAGTGTTTTCTTTTCGACTTCGCCCTGCATGCCGAGCGGTTCAAAGATCGCGACTGCCGTGTCCTTGCCCTTGACACGCACCGTATCTACTTCGCGGAACACCACGTCCGTGACCAGCTTTCTGGTCTCGTCGCCCACCAGCATGCCCAGGTCGTACTGCTTGGTCAGGCCCTCGAGGCGTGCGCCGAGGTTGACCGGGTCGCCCATGACGGTATAGGCCTTGCGCAGCTTCGAGCCCATGTCGCCGACGCGCATGCGCCCCGAGTTGACGCCGATCCCGATCTTGAACTCCGGCCAGCCCTTCGCCCGAAACTCCTCGTTCAGCTCCGCTGCGCGCTTCTGCATGCCGAGCATCGTGACGACGCCGTTGCGCGCGTGCTTGGCGTCCTCCACGGGAGCGCCCCAGAACGCCATGATCGCGTCGCCGATGTACTTGTCGAGCGTGCCGCCGTTGCCGCGAATCACCAGCGACATCGCAGTCAGATAGTCGTTGATGTAGAGCGTCAGGTCCTTTGCCGAAAGGCTCTCCGAGATGCTGGTGAATCCGCGCACGTCCGAAAAGAGGACCGTCAGCGTCTCCTCCTTGCCCTCCATGCTGTACTTCTCCGGGTCCTGCGCCATCCGGTCGACCAGCTCGGGCGGCACGTACTGGCCGAAGAGCTCGGTGAACTGGCGCTTGGACCGCGACTCGACGAAATAGCCGTACGCCATGTTCATCACATAGAGCGACAGGATCATCAGCAGCGAGGTCGCGAGCGGCAGCACGGTGTGCGCCTGCGTCCAGGCGAGGATGCTCAGCGCCGAGACCGCCGCAAGCGCGATGAAGGAAGACAGCGTCGCCCAGACCGCGGACAGCATCGGGATCAGGATCGCGAGCAGCAGGCCGATGCCGACGATCAGCATCACTTCCGCGCCGAGCATGTAGGGAGGCTTCTGCGGGATCTTGCGATCGAGAATTCCCGCGATCATGTTGGCGTGCACTTCGACTCCGGCGTAGACGCTGTTCACCGGCGTCGCCCGCAGATCGAACAGTCCCGAGGCCGTGGCGCCGACCAGCGCGATCCTGCCCTTCAACTGCGCCGGCTGCACGCGATCGGCGAGCACGTCCGAGATCGAGATGTAGGGAAAGCTGTAGCGGTCGCCGCGGAATGGCACCAGCGCGCTGACCGATTCGTCCACCGGAATCGTCAGCGGCCCGGTGCGCAGCCATTCCAGGCCCGAGTAGCCCCCTTGCAAGATACCGCCTTCCGTGTACCCTGGCTCGACCTTCGGAAAGCCCAGCAGCGTGCGCACCACCGCGAGCGAAAGCGCCTCGTAATAGGCGCCGTCGAGCTCGGCGAGCATCGGCACGCGCCGCACGATCCCGTCGGGATCGGTGAACGGGTTGAAATGCCCGGCGTTCGCGGCGCTCTTCTGGAACTCGGCCAGGTTTCCCCCGTAGCCCACCCACGAGGTGAAGTAGATGTTGCGGCCGGAGAACATGCCCTTCGGCAGCACCGGTTCCGGGATCGTCGCGATCCGCCGCGAGCCGCGCTCGTTGCTCATGTAATAGCCGAGCACGACCGGCCGGCCCTTCATCGATTTTGCGAACAGCCCGTCGTTGTCGAGCTGCGGCCGGAGCCTCTGGTACGCCTGCTGGAAGCCGGCGACTTCCTTCAGCTCGCTGCGCGCGAATTCATCGAGCACGCGGATTCCGGACGAGTAGTCGGCTTCCGCAAACACGACGTCGAACCCGACCACCGCGATCTGGTACTGGTCGAACAGCTTGTCGATCAATTTCGCGAGCACGTCGCGCGACCAGGGCCAGTGGCCCAGCTCCTGCAGGCTCTTCTCGTCGATGTCGAGAATGATGATGCGATCGTCCACGCCGCGCGGCATGGTGAGCACCAGGCGCGCGTCGTAGATGATGTTGTCGAGCTGGTCGATGAAGCCGAGGTGGTAGCGGTCCGAGGTGTGCCCGAGGAAGAAAAGTGCGATCGCGAGCCCGAGCGCGATCCGGACGATGTGTTGTTTCACTCGACCGGCAATCAGCCCTTAAGGAAGAATTCCATCTTGACGCCGGCCAGCTCGATCACGTCGTGGTCTTTCAGCGCGTGCGGCGCGTTGCCGATCGACTGGCCGTTCACTGCAGGCTGCTGCGTGCCCTCCACGTGCGTGATGAAGTAGCCGTGCGGGCGCCGCGTGAACACGGCGACCTGGATGCCCGGCTTGCCGAGCGTCGTGAGCGGCTTCAGCAACTCGAGCTCCTTGCCGGCGTTCGCACCCGAAAGCAGTTGAATCGTGCCGACCGGCTGCCTGGGCGCGGCGGCGGGAGCCGGTGGTGCGGGCATGGATTGCGGCGCCGTCGCAGCGGGCGCCGCAGCCTGGGCGGGTGCCGTCTTTGCGTCCTTGTCGGCGACGCCCGTTGCCGCAGCGCTCTGCCCAGCCTGCTGCACAGCCGCGGCCCGCACCGCCTGCGCGGCAGCCGGCTGCCCGCCTGCGGCGGCCATCGCCCTCGCCTGTTCGATCGCGGCCTTCATGGCGCCGGGGCGCAGCACCATCGTCTTCTCGAAATCCGCTGCGGCGGGAGCCGCCGGCGCCACCGCTTTCGGCTTGCCCTTCTCCGCCATGTACTTGAGCTTGTACTTGCCGAGCTCGACGACGTCGTTGTCCTGCAGGAAGTGCTTCTTCACCGCCTTGCCGTTGACCATCGTGCCGTTGGTGCTGCCGAGGTCCTCGAGAAACGCGTCGTCCATGATGCTGACGATCACGGCGTGCTCGCCGCTCACCGCCAGGTTGTCGATCTGCACGTCGTTGTGCGCCTTGCGGCCGATGGTGATGCGCTCCTTGGAGAGCGGGATCTCCTTGAGCACCTGCCCGTCCATGCTGAGTATCAGTTTCGCCATGACCGAACCCTGAGGGCTATTTTAACCACGCGAAAAGCTTGCCGACCACGCCGCGCGGCCCGGGATACTCCCGCACAACGCGAACGAGTATAACCGATACGTTGTCTCGCCCGCCGTTGTCGTTGGCCATCTGCACGAGCTGCTGGGCCGCGAGCTCGAGGTTCGCACCCAGATCGCGCAGCGTGCTGCCGATGTCGTCGTCGCTGACCATGTCGCACAAGCCGTCCGAGCAGAGCAAATAGAGGTCGCGCGGCGCGGCGTCGTATTCATGGATCTCGGGATCGACGGACGGGTCGATGCCGAGCGCGCGCGTGACGAGATTCTTGTGATGCGCGTGCTTCGCCTGCTCCGTGGTGATGAGCCCCGAGTCGATCTGCTCCTGCAGCAGCGAATGGTCGCGCGTGATCTGCCTGAAGTCGTCGCCGCGCAGGCGATAGAGACGCGAGTCGCCGAGGTGCGCGACCAGGATCTTGTTGTCGTAGAAGAGGCACACGACGAGCGTGGTGCCCATGCCGGCGTACTGGGGCTGGCTCTGCGCCGCCTGGAAGATCGAGGTGTTGGCCTTCTTCACCTGCTCGCGCACCAGGCGCGAGGCGACCGGAGCGCTGGTCTCGGGATCGACCTCGAACGGGCGCACCTTGGCGAAGAGCTTGCGCAGCTCCGTGGTGATGACCGTAGTTGCGATTCCGCTCGCGACTTCGCCGGCGTTGTATCCGCCCATCCCGTCGGCGAGCACGACCAGGCCGCTCGCCGCGTCCGAGGCGATCGAATCCTCGTTATGCGACCGCACCATGCCCGGGTCGGTGCAACTTGCGATCTCGAGGGTCTGCGTCAGATCCATACGGCGCGCTAGAGCTCGACGTCCACGCCTTTGCCCGCTCCGGCTGCGGCGGGGTGTGCAGCGGCGGGCGCCGCGCCCGCGGGCGCAGCACCCGCAGCCGGCGCGACGCGCAGCGCCTGCGCGAACTCTTCGCCCGACTGGTACCGATCGTCGGGATTCTTCGCCATCGCCTTGTCCAGGAACTGCACCAGCCCGGGAGCGATGGCGGGATTCACTGCGCGAATATCCGCAGGCGGCTCGTTCGAGATCTTGAACATCAGCTGCGCCATCGACTCGCCCTCGAACGGCAGCCTGCCGGAGAGCAGCTGATAGAGGCTCACGGCGAGCGAAAACAGGTCCGAGCGTCCCTCGATCCGCTTGCCCGCGAGCTGCTCGGGTGACATGAAGGATGGCGTGCCAAGCACCATGCCGGTCTTGGTCTTCGACGAATCGGTCAGGCGGGCGATGCCGAAGTCGGTGACCTTGAGCGTATCGGTGTCCGGGTGATACATGAGGTTCGCCGGCTTGATGTCGCGGTGAACGACGCCCTGCTTGTGCGCGTAGCCGAGCGCTTCGGCGGCGCGGGCAACGATCGAGACGACCTTGTCCGGCGGAAGCAGCGTCCCCGGCTTGCTGAAGCTCACCAGATCGCCGCCTTTCAGAAGCTCCATCGCGATATAGCAAAGGTCGTGCTCTTCGCCGGCGTCGTAGATCGTGACGATGTTCGGGTGCGAGAGC